>JAKAXP010000054.1 GCA_021816545.1 Bacteroidota bacterium | reverse complement strand
CATGGTCAACCTGGTATGGAGTGCCTCACTGTTCCTGATGGTCTTCGTCCTTTCAATGAACCTCCTCGCCCGCAGTGTGGCCTCAAAACATAAATATATCTGAACCGGATGAACAATAACCCGCAAAGCGAAAAAGTGCTGGAGATAAGGGATCTTTCGATTGCCTATGAACCCGGGAAATATGCTGTAAACAGTGTGACAGCCTCTGTGAGGCGAAACAGTATCACCGCCATCATGGGCCCCTCTGGTTGCGGAAAGAGCACCCTGCTCCGGGCCATGAACCGGATGCACGAGCTCTACCCTAATATCCAGACAAAGGGAGATATACTCCTTGACGGACAGAGCATCTTCTCCATGTCAGTGATAGAGCTCCGGCGGAAGGTGGGCATGGTCTTCCAGAGACCCAATCCCTTTCCGAACATGACGATTTACGAGAATGTTGTAGCCGGTTTCAGTCTCAATGACATCAGGCTGAAGAAGAGCCAGCGCGACGAGATAGTTGAAAATGCACTCCGCAATGTAACCCTCTGGGATGAGGTTAAGGAGTCGCTCTACAGGAAGGGAACATTCCTTTCAGGAGGGCAGCAGCAGCGCCTCTGCGTTGCGAGGGCCATAGCATTCAACCCAGAGGTGCTCCTCCTCGATGAACCCACTTCCGCCCTTGACCCGATTGCCACGTCAAAGATTGAGGACCTCCTTGGCGAGCTGAAAAAGAAATACACGCTTGTCCTGGTGACGCACAATATGTCACAGGCGGCACGCATCTCTGATGACTCCATGTTCATGTATCTCGGGGAGCTTGTTGAGTCAGGCCGCACCCAGACCCTCTTCACCACCCCGAAAGACACGCGTACTGAAGCTTATCTGACCGGCAAATTCGGTTGATTTGGGATGATTTTATACATTTGCTAAAACTGCTGATTATGAGCGAGAAAAAAGAACAGGCACTGAATGAGATAAAAAACAGCTTCAGCGAGATGGCCGGCCTGGTGCTGAGCCAGCTGACACTGCTGGAGAAGCTGATGGGCACATCCGATGACAGGACCTTCGAGGCACTCCTGGAAGAGATGGAGAAGGCTGAAAACCGGATTGACAACCTCGAGGTGGTGATCGGCGAACAGTTCACAAGCACAATCGTGCTCTACCAGCCGGTGGCTTCTGACGTACGGCGCCTGGTGGCAATATACCGCATGACAATAAACCTGGAGCGGATTGGCGACCGGATAAACAATCTGTGCCATATCATAGATGAAATCCGAAAGACAACCGAGTTTGCCTCCACCTCTGCACTGATAACAAATATGCTGACTTCAGGTGCCATAATGGTGGAAAAGGCGCTGCTCTCATTCACCAACTCCGATCCTGATTACGCAATCTGGACGATCAAGAACGACTCGGTTGTTGATGAGATGAATCACAAGCTTCTCCTTGGCCACCTGCGCAAGGAGAACATTGATGACCGCACTAGGTCGATGGTCCAGAGTTATATTGAGCTTAAGGATATGATATCGAATATAGAGAGGATTGCGGATCATGCCACCAATATTGCGGAGGCATCGATCTACTCTCTGCAGGGAACGGATATAAGGCATACGGGGATAGGAAAAGAAGAGTAGGCAATAGGCAATAGGCAATAGGCAGTAGTGCTGACAACGATAAACCGTGAGGGAAATAAATTTGTTGCACGCTAATTAATGTACATGCCATTGGCCCGGAAGACCATATAGTATTGTAAATGAATGACAGGAGGAAAATACTGGCAGTAGACGACGAGGAGCCCATCCTCGAGATCCTCTCATTCAACCTTGAGGGTGACGGATATGCCGTTGACACATGCCTTTCGGCAGAGGAGGCCATGCGTAAGAACCTTGCTTCCTATGACCTCTTCATCCTGGATGTGATGATGGGCCATATGTCAGGCTTCCGGCTGGCAGAGAAGATCAGGAAAGAGCTGTCACTGACCGCCCCCATAATTTTCCTCACCGCCAGGGATACTGAAAATGACCGGATCACCGGCTTCAACCTGGGCGCCGACGACTACCTGGCAAAACCGTTCAGCGTCAGGGAACTGCTTGCAAGGGTGAAAGCAATACTCCGCCGCTCGGCACCAAGCCGGCTTACACTTGAGACAGTGGCCGGGTCATTCACGGTTGACACTGAGAGCAGCCTCATCCTCTCTGACGGAAAGCCACTGGAGCTTACACGCAGGGAGTATGATATCCTCAGCCTCCTCGTACGGAACGAGGGTAAGATCTTTCCAAGGCACGAACTGCTCGCCCGCGTGTGGGGCGATGACGTAATCGTTACTGACCGTACGGTTGACGTGACAATAGCACGCCTCCGCAAAAAACTGGGCGATAAAGGTGGTATGATAAAGAACAAATCAGGGTACGGATACTATTTAGGAGATTGAACAATGAGTCCCATGACAGAAACAAGAAGCTTCAGGAGAAAACTCTTCCTCTACTACTTCAGCATCTTCCTGCTTTTCACGGTGCTCATGCTGATCTTCCAGTACCACAGGGAAAAAACCATAAGGATTTCTGCCCTCGATGCCCGGCTGGAGGATATGTCACAGCTGGTTGACAACTATATTAAAGTCAACTCACTGTACGAAACAGGGAACTTCAGGCTCATAGATTCCATCTTCAACCTGATGCCGGTACCTGACCTCCGTATAACTGTCATCGCAATCAACGGCAGTGTACTGTATGACAGCTCGGTAAAAGACTGGTCTTCAATGGAGAACCACCTGAACCGGCCAGAGGTGGGTAAGTCACTCTTCTCTCCGTACGGGACTGCAGTGCGCCACTCCGAATCAACAGGCAAGGACTATTACTATTTCTCGAAGTACTTCAGCACATATTACATCAGGCTGGCAGAGGAGTACAACATCAACATCATGGGATTCCTGAAGCGTGAACAGATTTTTCTCCTTTTCATGGCTGTTGTCTTTGCCGTCATCTGGGCACTGCTCGCAGCCGTCACGAGACAGATGGGGAAAAGCATTACGATGCTCAGGGATTTCGCGGCAAGGATGAGGCGCGGAGAGGGAAATGACAAGTCAATAATATTTCCAAGGGATGAGATTGGGGAAACCGGAAAGGAGATCATCAGGATTTACAACAGCCTTGCAGCCAACACAGCGGAACTGAGCCTTCAGAAGGAAAAGCTCTTCAGGCATCTCCATGTGCTTAACGAAGGTGTTGCCTTCTTCTCTCCTGACCGTACCGTGAACCTTTCCAACAGCCATTTCATGGTCTTCCTCAATGCTCTGACCGGTGAACACTCACTGACCCCGGGAAGCTTCATTGATCATCCCATGTTTTCCGGCATTAAATCATTCCTTGACAGCCACCAGGGAATATCTGCCGGCAGGCAGGAAAACTTCACCACTGAACTGAGGCTTGAAAGAGGAGGAAGTTACTTCTCCGTCAGGTGCATCCTGTTTCATGACAACAGCTTCGAAATAGTGATTACTGACATTACCCGGACAGAGCAGAACAAGGCGATGCGCCAGCAGATGACATCAAATATCGCCCATGAGCTGAAGACTCCCATTGCCTCCGTCAGGGGATACATTGAAACACTGATCGTCAACAGGGACCTTGATGAGGAGAAGCGAAACCATTTCCTTGAAAAGGCCCTTGCACAGTCGACCCGCCTCACTGACCTCATCAATGACATTGTGACCCTGAACAAGCTTGATGAGACAGGTAGCAATTTCCCGTTTGAAGAGGTGGATGTGGCTGCTGTTGTGACCGAGGTTCGTGATAACCTCATGGCTGATGTCATGAGAAAGGGGATGAAGGTTGACATAGCCCTGGAATCCGGCATCACGGTCAACGGCAACAGGTCACTGATAGTTTCCGTATTCCAGAACCTGCTGGAGAACGCAATAACCTATGCCGGTGAGAATGTCACTGTCACCGTAAGGAGCATTCCAGGCGAGCCGGGTTTCCGCACATTCTCTTTTGCAGATAATGGAATCGGCATTCCGGAGGAGCATCAGTCAAGGATCTTTGAGAGGTTTTACAGGATTGACGACGGCCGTTCACGCAAGAGTGGCGGTACCGGCCTCGGTCTTGCAATAGTCAAGAATGCGATACTGCTCCACAAGGGTGAGGTCTCTGTCCGCACACGCCCTGGTGGCGGGGCAGAGTTTATCTTCTCACTGCCTGTCTGAGAAAGTCAAATAAAGTTCTCTGGCTGTTCGTGGCTATCCACAGGTCCCTGATTATCATGTCAGGAAAGAATCAGCATTGACTCCGGCGTTTATGCCTTCGGGCAACCGGGTCGAAGAGAACCGTCTTTCACACCAGCACCAGCGTTGCCTCTTCCCTTTTTCCTGCCCTGCCTATTACCGCAGCCTCCGGGTGCCCTGACACATGCAGGTCCTTCAGCAGGTCACCGGTCCTCTCCGGCGCCACCGCCATCAGCAGCCCGCCTGCCGTCTGTGCGTCGTGGGCGATCATCCTGAGGCTGTAATCCGCCGTCGCTGATGTGCGTGTCTCATTCTCCGTATAGTCGAGGTTCCTGAATGCTGCCCCGGGGATGCATCCCTGGTCAGCAAGGCTGTAGGTGCCGTCAAGCAGCGGCACGCTCCTGAGATCAATACTGACGGTCACCCCTGATGCCCTTGCCATTTTCAGGGCATGGCCCGCAAGGCCAAAACCGGTGATATCAGTCGCTCCCCTGACACCATACTTCTGCATAAGCATCGCCCCTGCAGAGTTAAGCTGCTTCATTGCTGCGACAGCCCCATCCAGCTGCATTGCGGAGACCATCCGCAACCTGTGACCGGCCAGTATGACTCCGGTTCCGACAGGTTTGGTAAGTATCAGGTCATCTCCCTCCCTGACACCGGCATTGGTTATTATCTTTTCCGGGTGGACAGTTCCGATGACTGCCAGTCCGTATTTCGGGGGATAGTCATCAATTGTATGCCCGCCAATAATGCTGACTCCAGCCTCCCTGGCCTTGTCACTGCCTCCGCGGAGAATATCACGGTAGACCTCCATGGGTATCCTCGCCGAAGGGAACATCATTATGTTAAGAGCCAGCAGTGGTGTCCCCCCCATGGCATAAATATCACTTATTGAGTTTGTTGCCGCTATCAGCCCGAACTCGTAGCCGTCACTCACAACCGGAGGGAAAAAGTCTGTGGTAAATACCAGGGCAGTCTCCTCGTTTATCCTGAAGACGCCGGCATCGTCATGGGTGGAAATGTCAACCAGGATACGCGGGTCAGCCGGCAGGGGAAAATCCTTCAGCAGCTCTTCAAGCTGACGCGGAGGAATCTTGGCTGAACAGCCTCCGGTTTCAACCGTGGTAAGCAGATCAAAAGCCATATTTTGCTTATTTGCGGTAACTTATTTTTCCTGTTTTCTTTTCCGGCCCTGACAAATTCATCTTATTACAACAAAACTGAATCAGTGCAGCCGGAACTGTCACGGACGGATTATGTGATCCGCATCCTTAAGGACATTCAGTATCTGGTACATGTCGCTGAAGCTCCCTACAGGTAGTCGGTCCTTCAGTCCGAAATGATTTATGCAGGTGGTGCACAGGTAAATTGATACCCCCTTTTCAGCCAGTTCCCTGATGTGGTCAAGCACCTGGGAATCATCCGTCGCCAGCTTCACTCCCGTATTATAAAAGACAACGGCATCCGGTGCCGGTTCAAGCATCACCAGGGTCCTGAAAAAGGATACCATCAGTTTTGTACCGAGTTCATCATCCCCGCTGCCCATTTTCTCAGAGGTGACGGCCACCACTGTAACCTTTCGCCCTGAAGGGGCAGTCACTGCGGCAGGAGTACAATACTCAGCCTCGTTTGCACTTAGCTCACTATTTTCGCCCCTTGAAACTGTAACCACGGATAACCCACCCTCCTCACTTACGGTGAAATTAAGCCTGTTGTCAGACAGGTACCTTCTAACGTTGCTGAGTGAGGTGGGATTGTCAATGAGCACCTGCACATCTTCTCCGGGCGCCGCCTCATTCAGCCCCTGCCTCGTCCTGATAAGCGGAGCGGGGCATGTCAGACCCCTTGTATCTACTGTTTTCATGTGTTCTGAAATTGCTTCAAATATAACCAGAAAAGGCTACTTTTGAAGGTCATAAAATCTGGTGTCATGAAAAGAACAGCTTTGCTTGCAGGATTGTTTTTTACAGCTGCACTGGCCCTTACGGGACAGCGCCCTTTCACAGATGTGGAAGGCTCATGGTCAGGGAAGATAAAGACTCCTTCCGGCGAACTTCAGATGGTGCTGCATTTCTCAATGACAGAGGCCGATACAATCAAGGCAGTTGCCGATGCGCCGGACCAGGGAGTTAAGGATATCCCCTGCGGAAGGGTCACACTGACAGATGACTCCCTTACAGTGGATATCCCGGCGGTAAAAGGTAATTACCGCGGCGGATTCTCCGGTGACACTCTTATCACCGGTATCTGGAATCAGCTGGGGGGCAGATATGACCTGACCTTAAGAAAAGGGGTCAAACCTGTTGTACACAACCGGCCTCAGGAACCAAAACCACCGTATCCCTACCGTGAAGAGGAAGTGACTTTCATGAATACTGCCGAAAACTTCAGTCTGGCCGGTACCCTGACACTTCCGGAGGGCGATGGTCCTTTCCCGGCAGTGGTGCTTATCTCAGGCTCCGGGCAGCAGGACCGGAATGAGACTGTCTTCCTCCATAAACCTTTCATGGTACTCGCTGATCACCTCACCCGGAACGGAATTGCCGTTCTCAGGTATGACGACCGGGGTGTCGGGAAGTCAAAGGGGAAAACGAATAATGCCACTTCACTCTCCTTTGCCGATGATGCTGAGGCAGCTGTGAATTACCTGCTGCAGCGCCCGGAGATCAATAAGAAGAAGATCGGGCTTGCCGGTCACAGTGAAGGGGGACTTATAGCTCCGATAGTGGCATCGCGCAACAGCAATATTGCTTTTATTGTATCACTGGCCGGGCCGGGGGTATCGGGCCGGGAGATAATGCTGAGACAGGCCGGAGATATCATGAAGGCATCCGGTACCGCGCAATCCGGGATTGATGAGACGCTTGCAATCAACAGCCATCTATTCAGCATGGTGGTTGAAGAGCCTGACCAGCGCAAGTTCGTGAAGGATGCAATGGAATGGTATGGGAAGGAACTTGACAGCAAGGGTGTGAGCCCGGAGGAGCGGAAGGAGAAGATGACTGCCTTTACACAGGGGCTTATCTCTGTTAACAATCCGTGGATGCGATACTTTATCGTTACTGACCCGGCACAGTTCTGGTCAAAGGTAAAGTGCCCTGTACTGGCCCTTAACGGCGAAAAGGACCTCCAGGTCAGCCAGGAAATTAACCTCCCGGCAATCAAAACCGCCCTGCGCAGCGGCGGCAACCGAAAGGTGAAGACAGTCATGCTGCCCGGCCTGAACCACCTGTTCCAGACAGCTGAAACAGGCTCACCGGATGAGTACATTAAGATTGAGGAGACCTTCTCGCCTGCGGCGATGGAGCTGATGACTTCGTGGATTAAGAAAACGATGAAAATAAAATAGTGTCATGCAGTCGTGCAGTCGTGCAGTCATGCGGTCCTACGGATTTAATCCCCTGACTGCAAGACCGCAAGACCGCAAGACAGCAAGACCGCAAGACTTTTAGACTTTTAGACCCTCAGACTTTCAGACTACTGCCTACTGCCTCTTGCCTAATCTCTGAATTACTTTACGTCCTGCTGCCTTCATCCCTCCTGCTGCATCATTGATGGCGAGCTGGACTGCGCCGGCAACCTCGTTGACCATCTCCGGATACACTGAACAGAACATTGCAAGTATCTCCATCCCGTATGCTTTCGGCGCCACGGGAGCGGCCTGCTCACGCATGATGGCTATGCAGTAATCGATAAGCTTCGCATGGTGCGTCTGCGGGATATCGCTGATATTGCTCTTCATCAGCACCCTCATGAATGATCTCTGTACACTCTCGTTCGGAACACCCGGCAGCGCATCAATCATGAGGGAGAGGTAGGGTACAAGCGCCCGGGGATCAGAGTCAACGACCTTTGACAGTGCCCATGACGACATGAATCCAACTCTTTTTTCGGTGCTCGACGACAGTGTCACAAGTTGTGACAGCAGGTTGGTGTCATTAACGGCTGAATGGGCCACCATCGTTATCTCCTCCACACTGGTGACACGACCCATCATCCTTGCCAGCTCCTCCCCTGCTTCTGCTGTCATCCGGGCTGTCTCCGCCTCGGCTTCGGGGTTCTCCGAACACCTGTATCCTGCCGCATACTGCTCTGCGACAGGAATGTCGGCAGCGGAAAGGTCCAGGGTAACCAGCTCCGAAGGCTGCATCCACCTGTACTGGTCATGCTCGCGCAAGACAGGTTTAGACGAGAGCGTATCACACAGGAACGGGATGAGCCTTATCTGCTTTTCACCGTAATCATGCTCAACACTGTCGAGCCTTCCGCAGATAACAATATCCATCCCCAGTTCCTCGTCGATTTCCCTTATGATGCAGTCTTCATGATCCTCCCCTGCCCTGGTCTTACCCCCGGGAAACTCCCACTTCCCGGCATTGCCCATTCCGGGGCCACGGCGGACGGCAAGCACCAGCCCTTCCTCATTGCGTATGACCGCACACGTAACGTCAATCATTTCCGCTCCGCGTTATTGTTTCGTAATCGGGTATCTGGTCCAGAAGCCTGAAAGTATGCCCTGCCGTGTCAATCTTACCCGCAAAGTGGGTCATCCCGTTTGTCACAACAAGATACCTGACGCCGTAGCTGAAGTTGTAGTTTATTACCTGGTCAAATACCTCCTGGGATATTTTTACCTCAGGCGCCTTGCACTCAACTATCAGAACCGGTTCACCTGCCCTGTCGTGCACCAGGATGTCGGCCCTGCGCAGCATTGAATTAAGCCTGAATGATGCTTCAATACGTATAAGCCCGGGCGGGTAGCCGAGCCAGCCGGTAAGGTAGTTGACAAAGTGTTGCCTGACCCACTCCTCCGGTGTCAGAGCCACGTACTTCTTCCGCAGCGTGTCATAGATGAGGCTGTTGCCGGGGCCCTCTTTTATCCGCAGGGAACACGGAGGCAGTTTCAGCGGTTTCAACTTTTGTTGTATTTTTGGTTACCCTTAGGCAGGGCAAATATAAACAAACAGCTTTTGAGAACATGAGAACCAAAGAAGATATAGTCAACAACTGGCTGCCCCGCTACACGGGAAAGGATCTCGCCTCCTTCGGCGAATTCATCCTGCTTACAAACTTCACCCATTACGTCGAAACATTCGCCAAATGGAACGATGTGCCTGTTGAGGGGAAGGAAAAGAACTGGCCGAACGCGACGGCAGGCGGGATTACGATAATCAACTTCGGGATGGGAAGTCCCAACGCCGCCACGGTGATGGACCTCCTGAGCGCTATCCAGCCGAAGGCTGTGCTTTTCCTCGGCAAATGCGGAGGACTGAAGAAAAAAAACATGCTTGGCGACCTTATACTTCCGATTGCAGCAATCAGGAGTGACGGTACCTCAAACGACTACCTTCCGCAGGAAATCCCGGCGCTGCCGGCATTCAAGCTGCAGAGCGCCGTCTCTGCCGCCATCGTCCGCAACAGCCTCGAGTACTGGACCGGCACCGTGTATACAACAAACAGGCGTGTGTGGGAATATGATGACCGCTTCAAAAAATACCTGGTCAAGACCCGGGCCATGGCAATTGATATGGAAACTGCCACCATCTTTACCGTAGGTTTTGCCAATGAAATCCCCACCGGTGCACTCCTGCTCGTCTCTGACCAGCCTATGATCTCCACCGGCATCAAGACCGGCGAGAGCGACCAGAAGGTCACCAGCCAGTTTGCTGACACGCATCTTCGCATTGGTATAGAGGCTCTTACAGAGATAAAAGATAACGGCATCTCGGTCAAACACCTCCGCTTCTGATGGCAACGGATTACAGGGAGATAATCAGGGATCTGCGAAACAAGATCTACAAGCCTGTCTACTTCCTTGCCGGGAAGGAACCTTACTATATTGACCTTATCACAGATTTCATCGAGGATAAGGTTCTGGACGAATCGGAAAAGGCATTTAACCAGACAGTCCTTTACGGCCTCGATGTGACCGTAACACAGGTGATTGAAACCTGCCGCCGCTTCCCGATGATGGCAAACCAGCAGGTTGTCATCGTTCGCGAAGCTCAGAGGCTTAAGAAAATAGATGACCTGCTTATTTACATCGAGAATCCCCTCAATTCAACAATACTTGTTATTGCCTACAAATACGAGGACCTTGACAAAAGGAAATCGCTGTACAAGGCGCTGTCGAAAAAAGGGTGGTACATTGAATCGGACAAGGTGCCGGAATACCAGATTCCCGGATGGATTGACAGGTACCTGACCGACAGGGGCATCATGGCCGGTCCCGATTCTTCCAGGCTTCTTTCCGAATTCCTCGGAAATGACCTGGGAAAGATTGCCAACGAGCTTGACAAGCTGATCATTTCCCTTCCGAAGGAAAACCCACGGATAACTCCCGAACTGATAGAAAAGAGCATCGGGATAAGCAAGGATTACACTCCGAATGAGCTCTGGAGGTCAATAGTTTACCGTGATCCGCTTAAGGCAGCCAGGGTGGTCAACTATTATGCGGGACACTCAAAGAAGGAGATTATCCCCCTGATTTTTCCCATGCTTTTCTCAAGTTTCAGCCGTGTTCTGATATATCACAGCCTCAAGGACAAGAGCGACGGCAACGTGGTTGCAATGCTGAAGACCTATCCCGGGTATGTCAGGGATTTCAAAGCTGCCGCATCCCTCTACAGTGTAGGGGCATGTATGAATATAATTTCGCTGATAAGGTCATATGACCTCAAATCCAAGGGATTCGGCGAGGCTGGCAGTGATACCGGTGACCTCCTCCGCGAGCTCGTATTCAAGATAATGCACTGATTTACTGTACTCTGAACAGGCATCCCATTGACCCCGGACTTATCATGATTGCCGGCCAATGGTATGGATAGCTGCCTGATCAGTTCATCTCCGGTGATTCGGGGAACTCGGCCCAGATACGGTATTTGTTGTTGAGAGACCGAAGCACATCACGCCATATGTTGCCGCGGCTCTTCATGATCACCTCGGCAGGCACATTGGCTATTATCCATGAGTTCTCCTTCAGCTCACGCTTCAGCTGACCCTTCTCCCATCCTGAATAACCAAGGAAGAACCGCACCTGGTCACGCCCCACGGTTCCGGTGGCTATCAGGTTGCGCAGGGCATCGATTTCTCCTCCCCACCAGATGCCGGGTATCACCGGCACACTGCCCGGCACCCTCGAACCAAGTGAATGAAGGTAATGAAGCGTATCCGGAGCCACCGGCCCGCCAACCGACAGATGTTCATCCCAGCCGTCAAACCCCTCTACTGCGATGCTGACCATGAGGTCGATCACCCTGTTGAGGATGAACCCGACAGTACCCTCTGCAGTATGCTCCGTAAGAAATACGATGGTACGGTTGAAGAAACGGTCAGTCAGAAAGGGCTCAGAAATAAGGACCCGTCCTTTCCCGGGGATCTTGTCCTCAGGGTTAATGCTGAAAATGTCAGGATATTGAGCCATATGTCAGCAATAATGACCATACAAAATAACATCTTTTAGCGGCATAATCAAGAAAAACGCTGAAAATAGTATACTGCACGATTCAACACCAAAAAGTATTCTTGTCTCTGAAACAGTACAAAACGCCGACGATGCTGCAGTCTCTTCTGTCAATCGCGGCACTGATCCTTTTGCTCGCGTGGAGTCTCCCAAAATCCTGAAGGAAGCAGAGAACAGAGACAGGAAACTTTTAGATGATGTGGAAGTCTGACGAGAGACCGAACAAAGCAAGGGAATGGGTGTTTTGATGATAGGTCTCAGGTCTTGGGTCGGAAGGTCTAGAT
>JAKAXP010000053.1 GCA_021816545.1 Bacteroidota bacterium | reverse complement strand
CGATCTCATCATGTTTCACAAAATGAAAAGGATGAGAACAAAACTATTTATTACAGTGGCAGCGGCTCTGATGATTACATGCGCTGCCGTCACTGCGCAGGCGAAGCAGTGGTCACTCACCGACTGCATCAATTACGCGCTGGAGCAGAATATCCAGGTACGGAAATCTGCTGTGTCAGTCAGCCTTGGCGAGATCAGCCTTCAGCAGGCGAAGGATAACATGCTGCCTTCACTCAGCGGATCGATGGGTGAAAACCTCGGATGGAGACTGGATGCTGGGGGCACGGATGAATCCTCATGGGTGGGATCATCACGTACCACCGCCTCATTAAGCAGCGGACTGACGCTCTTCAGCGGCTTCCAGCTCAGGAACAGGGTCAGGCTGGCCGGCCTGGACTACAAATCACTGGAGTACAGTGCTGACCAGACCAGGGAGAGCGTTTCGCTGAACATAATGAGCGCATATCTCCAGGTTCTCTATTCACAGGAGCAGGTTACAAATGCCCGCAACCAGGCTGATGCTACCCGTGAGGAGCTTGCACTGGCCGATGAGAGACTTAAACTCGGCGCTATCGCCAACACCGACTACCTGCAGGTGAAGACACAGCTTGCGTCAGAAGAGTCTTCACTGGCTTCAGCTGTAAACAACCTTAGGATGGCAAAGCTGAACCTGATGCAGCTTATGGAATACCCGGTAGACGGATCTTTCGGGATCCTGAGTCCTGATATCGACGCCATCATCTCTACAGCTCCTGCCGCTGACGCAGTGTCTGTCTTTCAGGAGGCGCTGGAGGTAAAACCACAGGTGAAGATTGCTGCGATCAACCGCGAAAGTGCCACAATTGACCTTGAGATCGCCAGGGGCGGATTCTTCCCGTCATTGTCGCTCAGCGCCGGGATGAGTACGGGGTTCACCGAGGCTGCTGAAATGGGCTCCCAGCTGAAAAACGGATTCTCACCGTCACTGGGTTTGTCTGCTACGATTCCGATTTTCAGGAACAACCAGAATAAAGCCTCGGTCTCAAGGGCGAAGTACGGTATCACCAATGCAGAACTTGATGAGCTCAATACAAGGAACCAGCTTCGCAAGGAAGTGGAACAGGCTGTGCTCGATGCCGAATCGGCACTGCTGAGTTACCAGGCAGCATTGAACAGGTATGACTCATCAGTTGAAAGTTACAATGTATCGGAGGAAAAATTCAAGCTGGGAGCGATGAACTCAGTCGACTTCCTGATACAGAAGACAAATCTTACAGCTGCTGAGAGCAACCTGCTCCAGGCGAAATACGAGCTTGTCTACAGCCGCAAGATAATCGACTTCTACAGGGGAGTAGAACTGACATTCTGAAATACAAACAGCAAAAAATAATCGAGATGAAAAAAAGAAACGTATTCATAAGCGCCGGTTTACTTGCAGTGGCTGTTGTGACGCTGCTTACGGTGCACAGCTGCCGCAAAAACAATAATTACGAGTTTGAGACGGTAAAAGTGACGAAGGGTTCAATAGTCAATGAGGTCACTGCCACCGGCACTATCGAGGCAATCACCTCGGTGGTAGTAGGCACACAGGTGTCTGGTATAGTTGAAAAGCTTTACGTCGATTTCAACTCACCGGTAAAGAAGGGCCAGGTTCTTGCAGAACTTGACAAGACGGCCCTGAAATCAAGCGTTCAGCAGTCGCTGGCCAGCCTTGACAACTCAAAAGCAGAGATGGAGTACCAGGCTTCGAACTTTAAGCGCAGCAAGGCTCTCTGGGAGAAGAACCTGATTGCCGAGGCTGATTATGACCAGGCGAAGTACAACTATGACAGGTCAGTAGCCACCCTGAAGAACTCACAGGCACAGTATGACAAGGCTCTGGTACAGCTTGGCTATGCTACGATATATTCGCCAATTGACGGGGTTGTGATGAACAGGGCAGTGGACGAAGGTCAGACCGTGGCAGCAAGCTTCAATACACCGGAGATCTTCACAATTGCTCAGGATCTCACCCAGATGCAGGTGGAGGCTGACATTAACGAATCAGACATAGGTATTGTAAAGGTAGGACAGAGGGTTGAATTTGACGTCGATGCATATCCAGGTGAGAAATTCAGTGGAACAGTCGAACAGATACGGCTTTCGCCTGTGACAACCTCCACTGTGGTTACCTATACAGTAATTATCAATGCCCCCAACCCGGATCAGAAACTGCTTCCGGGGATGACAGCCAACATAATCATCTATGCGGAAGAGCATCTTGATGTTCTTACCCTCCCTTACAAGGCAATCAAGTTCAAGCCGGATGCTGAGTACCTGGCTAAAATGGCCGAAGCTTTCATGGCGGGTAAGACACCCGGCACGATGAAGGCAAATGCAGGTTCCGGATCATTCCCGGGTGCAGGTTCCGGGTCATTCCCGGGTGCAGGTTCCGGATCATTTCCGGGTGCAGGTTCCGGGTCATTCCAGGGTGCAGGTTCGGGTGCAGGATTCGAGATGCCTACCATGGTATGGATCAGGACCGATGACGGAATCCGGCCTGTTCCCGTGAAGCTCGGATCAAATGACGGTGTGAATGCCGAGTTGGTTTCCGGCCTCGCCGAAGGTGACGAGGTGGTTGTAAAGATGACCGTAGCAACCGCAAAGGAGAAAAAGGTAAAAGAGGTAGCCTCCAATCCGTTCATGCCGACCCCTCCGGGAAGAAGAAACACGCAGAGCAGCTCACGGACAGGAGCAGATTCATCCACAAGGACACAGAAATGAAGACAATTATTGACATAGCCACCCTTAAAAAGGACTACCACGTAGGTGAGGTCACGGTTCACGCTCTCCGTGGAGTGGATCTGAAGATAAACGAGGGCGAGTTTGTTGCAATCATGGGGGCCAGTGGCTCAGGCAAATCAACCATGCTGAACATCATCGGCTGCCTCGACCGGCCAACTGACGGGACCTACCTGCTTGACAGCGTCAATGTTGCAGGAATGTCGAAGAATGAACGTGCGGCAATCCGCAACCTTAAGATCGGGTTCGTTTTCCAGTCGTACAATCTTCTCTCACGCACATCCGCACTGGAGAACGTTGAACTGCCCCTTATGTATAACCGCTTGATAACCACGAAAGAGCGCAGGGAGAGGGCCGTCGCTGCTCTTGAAGCCGTGGGGCTGGCTGACAGGATGGATCATATGCCCAACCAGCTCTCTGGCGGTCAGCAGCAGAGGGTTGCCATAGCACGTTCGCTGGTGAATGACCCGGTTGTAATCCTCGCCGATGAGGCAACAGGAAACCTTGACACAAGAACCTCATATGAAATCATGTCTCTCTTCCAGGAGCTTAACAGCAAGGGAAAGACAATAGTTTTCGTGACGCACGAACCTGATATAGCAAGATGTATGACACGCAGTGTTGTCTTCCGTGACGGACATATAATCAGGGAGGAAGATGTTAAAAGCAGGCTGAATGCGGCAGAGATGCTCAGGGCCTTACCTGTGGAACAGGACTAAAAAAAGAAAGAAATGAATCCGGGAAACCTATTAAAAGTAGCAATCAACGCGCTGAAGCGAAACAAGATGCGTTCATTCCTGACGATGCTCGGGATAATAATCGGCGTTGCATCAGTAATTACAATGCTTGCAATTGGCCAGGGATCAAAGAAAAGCATCCAGGACCAGATAGCAAGCATGGGTTCAAACATGCTGTTCGTCATGCCCGGCAACATGAGGATGGGCGGTGTGCAGCAGGGGAGCTCTTCATCGCAGCGGCTTACGGTGGCAGATATAAAAGCCATCAAAACTGAGTGTGATGCAATTGTCGCCGTATCACCGGAGGTAAGAAGCAGCGGTCAGGCTGTTTCCGGCAGTTCAAACTGGCCCACGACGATCTACGGCGGTAGCGAACAGTATCTTGATATCCGAAGCTGGACTGTGGTCAGCGGTCGGAATTTCACTGACACCGAAGCGGAAGGCTCCGCAAAGGTATGCCTGGTGGGCCGTACAGTAGCCGACGAGCTGTTCGGTGAAGGTATTGACCCCACGGGAGAGACAATCAGATTCAAGAATATACCATTTAAGATCATCGGTGTACTCTCGGAAAAAGGTCAGAACAGTTTTGGTCAGGACCAGGATGATGTGATCATCGCACCGTACACCACGGTACAGAAAAGAATCCTCGCACAGACGTACATACAGTCAATCCAGATGTCAGCCCGCAGTGCTGAAGAGTCAGCGCTTGCTGAGTCACAGGTGGAGGAGGTCCTGAGGCGTACCCACAAGCTGCGTGAAGAGGAGAACAACGATTTCGAAATCCGCAGCCAGGAGGAGCTTGCAACAACAATGACCTCTGTGACCGAAATACTGACCATCCTTCTCGGGGCCATAGCGGGAATCTCACTTCTGGTTGGCGGTATTGGCATCATGAACATCATGTATGTTTCAGTCACGGAGCGTACACGTGAGATAGGCCTCAGAATGTCTGTCGGCGGCAGAAGCGTTGACATCCTCCTGCAGTTCCTTATTGAGTCCATACTGCTGAGCGTCTTTGGCGGACTGATCGGGATAATGATCGGGTTCGGAGCTTCCTCCGTTGTTGAGGCGCTCACCTCATGGCCGATAAGCGTGATGTGGGGCTCGGTCATACTGGCGTTCGCGGTATGCACTGTAATCGGCGTCTTCTTCGGTTGGTATCCTGCCCGCAGGGCAGCAGAGCTTGACCCGATTGAGGCCCTCAGGTTTGAATAATTATTGACAGGGATTGATTAGCTTTGATGACGCTATGAAAAACAATACAGTGACACGAAAACGAAAGGGTTTGCCTGTACTGCTGCATGCAACAGGATGGCTGATACTTTTCATCCTGCCTCAGTTCCTGATCTCGGGAGGTCTTTTCAAGGACCAGAGGACAACACAGATTGTGCTTTTCAATACCCTGGTGTTCGTGGTGCTTTTCTACACAAACTACCTGTGGCTCGTACCGCGCCTGGCACAGAAGAAAAGATGGTTTGCCTTCCTGGTGATGGCAGCTGCACTGATTGTGCTGATGGGATGGGCATCGGGCAAGTTTTACGAGAATCTTTTCGCGCCACCGCGCGAAGTGAGGGAGAGGATTGCCGAAGCTGAACAGAGACCGCAACGCGATGATCATAACCGCCGGCGCGGAGGAGGTATGGCACTGTACAACTTCTTCATCACCTCATTCCTTGTCTCGGGGTTTGCCGTCGGGATCAGGTATGCCGAAAGCGCCGTCAGGAAAGATGAGGAGATCAAGGAGCTTGAACGTGAAAAGCTGAACTCAGAGCTTGCATTGCTCAAGAACCAGGTCAGCCCGCACTTCTTTTTCAATACGCTCAATAACATCTATTCGCTGATTGCAATAAACCAGGAAGATGCAAGGGAGGCCGTCCTCAGCCTCTCGAAGATGATGAGGTACATGCTCTACGAATCGGAACAGGGCAATACCAGGCTGAGTAATGAAATTGAATTCATGAAGGGATACATTGACCTGATGAAGCTTCGTCTCAGTGACCGTGTAAGACTGTCAGTCAGCTTCCCGGAGCAGTACGAAGATCGTGATCTGCCGCCGCTGCTGTTCATCCCTTTCATTGAGAATGCCTTCAAGCACGGGGTGAGCAACCTGGGCAACTCATTCATTGACATCGGCCTGAGGGCCGAAGGTGGGGAGATTACATTCCTGGTGGCCAACAGCATCAGCCGTCTGAGTGCCGATGCTCCCCGCTCTGCCTCGGGCATCGGGCTTGACAATGTGAGGAAGAGGCTGGCACTGCTCTATCCGGGGCGTCATGAGCTGAGGATGGGTGAGAGGGAGACGGTCTTCACTGTGGAACTGATAATAAGGAGCTGAACCGGACCGCGGATGCGGGATCATGCCCGCATGATCATGAAAGAAGTTTAAGATACAGCGGCACGACAGGAAAATGGACCAGGTAGATGATGATTAGGGTTGTAGCAATTGATGATGAGCCACTGGCATTGAAGCTTGTGAAGGGATATGTCGAGAAGACCCCATCGCTGGAGCTGGCAGGCGCATTTGACAATCCTGTTGATGCAGTGGCCTTCATACAGTCATCGGACGTTGACCTGGTACTGCTTGACATACAGATGCCTGACCTGACGGGAACGGAGCTTGCCAGGGTCATCTCGGGCGGGCCGAAAGTGATATTTACCACCGCTTACGAGAAATATGCCCTGGAGGGATTCAGGCTCGATGCGGTTGATTACCTGCTTAAACCATTCAGCTACGCCGAGTTTCTCAGGGCAGTACAGAAGGCAGAGCGGCTGATAGGCGCGGAGCGGACCCAACTGCCGGCACTGGAGGTGAGCAACGACTTTCTATTCATAAAGTCTGAAAGCAGGATACGTCGCATCAACTTCTCGGAGATACATTACATAGAAGGGCTGAAAGACTATGTCAAGATCTGGCTGAATGATCAAAAGAAGCCTGTCCTCTCGCAATCCACCCTGAAGGCGCTTGAGTCCAGGCTTCCCGGCGACCGGTTCATGCGTGTTCACCGTTCATTCATCGTCAACCTTGAGACCGTCAAGGTAATTGAGCGCGGCCGCATTGTCTTCGGCGAGGTCCGCATCCCGGTCACCGAACAGTATATTGACAATTTCCGGAAGTTCCTTGACAGGAATTTTATCTGATCACTGATGCTACCCTTCGGGAATCCGGACCTGGCATTTTCATCTGAGCACAAAGACCACAGGCACCGAAAACCAGACAGGAACCGGGTTGCCGTCCTGCTTGCCGGGCTTCCACCGTGGCATTCCGCTGATGACCCTCAGTGCCTCCTCATCAAGCAATGGATTGACCTTCCGTGTTACCTCAACCCTGGTAACCTCACCGGTGCTGCTCACAACAAACCTGAGAAGCACCGTTCCCTGGATCCTGTTGTCCACGGCATCAGGCGGATAGGTGACATTCTCCACGATGTACCGCATCAGTTCCTCCTTGCCTCCGGGGAATGACGGCATCTCCTGGACAATCACGTAAGGCTCCGGTTCAACCGGCGCCACCGGGTCAGGGGTGGTGAGGTCCGGCGGGATTTCATCCGTTGCGGCACCGTCTGTTACTTCCTGGTTTAACAGGTCTGACGGTAATAATCCCTCTCCTGTCTCCTGGCCGTCAACAACCACCTCCGGCGGAAGCAGGCGCAGATTGTTCAGGGCTTCCGGCGGTGCCTTCGGAGGCTCCGGAGTCTCGGGTGGCGGAGGCGGAGTAAGCAGACCGGGATCAGGCTCGGCTACGACGTTAATAATTTTGCCGGGCTGATAGTCAACAGTGTCAGATGTAAAATACGGCACCAGGAAGAACGAAGCGCCGGTCAGCAGTCCTGCAACAAGCGAGACACTCATCGTTGACCCGTACCGGCGCCGCAGATCATAAGCGCCATACTCCGTGTTGCGATCCCGGAAGATAATATCATCAAAGCCGGGAACCTTTTCTTTTTTCCTCTTCATAATTGATAGTTTAGGTTTATAATTTAAATGAAGAGGCGCCTCTTGCTTAATAAACAGCAAAAATTGTACCACTAATGTTTAACAAAATGCAATTTTATGACTTGTGTCATTTATTTGTGGATACCGGGTATTATCTTTGTCCGCGATATGAAAACAAATGCATAACGAATAAAAATCAAGAACAAAATGAAGAAGATTTTTGCCCTGTTTATGGTCCTTCCGCTGGTGGCAGTTATGATTTCAGGTTGTGAGAAGGAAAAGGAAGACCCCTCAGTAAAGCTTGGTGCCCAGGCAAATACAACAATCCCGGGTTTCTATTCAGTTTCCCTGGACAAGACATATACTATGAGCCAGGCAGCAGATAATTCCGCATCAATTGACATATTCTGTTTCTATGAAGCTGAGACAGGCAACAATATAGCCCTTGCATCACCCGGTTCAGGCATAACAGGAATTTTTACAGGTGATGACATGCCCGATAACTGGAGCATTAAGAATACAACATACTTCTTTCTGACCACACTGACACAGGCCCAGTTTGAGGCAGTTCAAAACGGCGATGCACTGATTGAGACTTCCCACGACAGCGCCAACGCACGCAGGAAGGCAAAGGATGTACAGGTTGGCCAGGTATGGTCATTCAAAACACAGTCAGGTACATACGGACTCCTGCTGGCTACTGCCGTGACCCAGGGTGCCAACGGCTCTGTGACTTTCCTGGTCAAGACGAAGTAATCGTGCCATGGCAAGAAGTTTCCGGGCATTAATCCTGTTACTGGTTCTTATTTTGACCGGCTGCGGCACGGAGGAGCCTGAGACAACGCCTTTGATACTGCTTAAAGCGGGTGGTGTGTTTACTGCAGACGGTTCTGCCGTTGCACCGGGCGGGACCCTCAGGTTCGGGCTGTCGGTTTCAGGCGGAGGCGGGGCAATAACAAACCTGGTTGTCAGGAGAGTCTCTGACGGGGTTACAGTTACTGAAGCCGACAGGGGGATGTACATAAGTTACGGCGGCCTTGATACAACCCTTATATATACAAGGGGCTACGGCCAGGTTGAAAAATGGGTGTTCTCGGTAATGAACTCCTTCCGTGACACGGCATCAGTCTCCATGACTGTTCTTAAGGGTGCCGGTTCAGCCTGGGGAGAGATCAGCTATCACCCGTCAGTCAGGATAGGACTTCAGGACAATTCCTCCCTGCCACATTTCGCCGATCTTCATTCCGGCATTGCATATGATGGTGCAGGGGTGGCAGGTCATGAATCAGAGGTTGACATGGCTGCCTTCTGGTATCTCACCTCCGGCAACTCATCGCCTACCCTTACATGCCCGGCTTATTCCTCTGCACTTACATACTACCCGCTTTTCGGTTCCTGGAGTGTGAAGAACCAGACGATGTATGACTACTACACCTCTGACAACAACCTTGTCACGCCGGCTCAGTTTGATCTTGCAGCGAATGACAGCCTGCTCGTCAATGCATACAGGCCGGGAAGTGTCAGCGGACAGTCGAAGTACGCCTACACAGGCAAGGTGGTGCCGTTCCGCACCGCCGACGGGAAGTACGGCCTCCTAAAGGTCATACATGCCGATGAGACGCCTTCCGGAGAGATGGAGATTGCCGTCAAGATCCAGAAATAAAATTCAGTTAAACCTCAGAAAGTGAAGCCTTCGCGAATATTCATCTCGGCAATAATATTTTTAGCCTTTGCTGCCGTTATCACTGCCCAGGGTACAATTACCGGCAGGGTCACCGGCAGTCCGGAAGGCCGGCCGCTCGCAAACGCAGCAGTCATTATTGATGACACTAGAGGAGTCACAACGGATAGAGATGGCCGTTTTTTGATTGAAAAAGTCCCGGCAGGCTCTCATACCGTTGAAGCACGGATCCTTGGGTATTCAACCCGGAGGGAGACCGTAACTGTTACAGATGGTTCCTCAGTGACGGTCAGCTTCCTACTTGATGAAGAGTACATTGACGCCGGGGCGGTTGTTGTCACAGCCAACCGCGGTGCAAGCCGGATTGCCGATGTGCCGGCGAGGGTCACCCTTATCGGTTCCGCTGCAATTGCATCCAGGCCGGCAGCCACCGTCGACGAGATGCTCTCCACCGTACCCGGACTGAACATCAGTCGTTCTTTCGGGATCTTCTCCCACAAGTCGAGTGTCACAATGCGCGGCCTCAGCGGCAACGAACAGGCCAGGGTGCTTGTCATGATTGACGGCGTCCCTGTCAATAAATCCGACGGCGGATCGGTGAACTGGAACCTTCTTGATCCTGAGATGGTTGAGAGGATAGAAGTTGTCAAGGGTCCTGCTTCCTCTATGTACGGGAGCAACGCAATGGGAGGTGCCATCAATGTTATTACCAGAAAACCGGACAGCGGCCTCTCGGGCAAAGTCACTGCCGGTTACGGTACTTTCAATACTTTTTCAGGACGCCTTAACCTGGGCCAGAAATTCGGCAGTGACCCCGACAGGGGATTCTATTACCTCCTCAACGGATTTTACCGCCAGAGCGACGGCTACATTACACAGTCGGAGTTTGACCGCGCTGCTAACCCGTACCTAGTGGCATCTGACATGCAGGAGTATTCCGGCAGCCTCAAAACAGGTTACAGTTTCAGAAAGGGGGAGTTTATCGAAGCCGACTTCATTGCATACAATGACAGGCGGGGAACCGGAGAACTTGTATGGCAGCCTCACGGTAATACTACTGACCATGATACATACCAGGTCCGGACAAGATACAGCATTGAGCGTGACCGTCTGTCTGCTGATGTGAGTCTCTTCTGGCTTAAGGAGAACTACAGGAAGGTCAATGAGTATATGAAGGATGACTACACCTGGTATAATGTTCTTTCTGAGAGGCTTGATGCAGGGGTTCTCTCTTCCGTGACATGGAAGGCCGGCAGCCGGCACAGTCTGTCCGCAGGCACTGACCTCAGGGCCGGCAGCGTGGATGCCGCAGATGTTTATTACACTTCAACCGATATAGTTTATAACCGTGGCAGAATGATCAGCTCAGGCCTTTACCTCCAGGACGCCTTTAAAATCGTTCCTGAACGGCTGACCCTCACCGCAGGTTTAAGGTATGACCTTTCAATGTTTCGCGACGGCGCCTTCTACATTGATGCCCCCTCGGCAGAGACAGTCTTCATGCGCAATATCGAGGACCGTGATATGGATAATGTAACGTGGGGGGCACTGAGCCCGAAACTGGCCCTGAACTATACTCCTTCGGCATATGCCAGGATCTACCTGTCTGCCGGAAGAGGGTTCCGCCCCTCTGTACTGGACGACCTCTGCAGGTCTGGCCGCATCAGGGGTGGATTCAAGCTTGCCAACCCTGACGCCTCGCCTGAATACCTTGCAAACATTGAGGCAGGAGGTGATTTCACCCTGGCAGGTAAGCTGAGAGCCTCTCTCTCAGCATGGTATTCACAGGGACGCGACTTTCTCTATTATGTGAACACAGGTGACTCAATTGATATGGGTTACGGACTGAGGCCCATCCTTGTCAGGACGAACATACCTCTTGTTGAGATAACCGGTGCCGAGGCCGAACTTAACTGGCCGGTAACCCCGACAGTGATCCTGGGTGCTGCCGGGAGCTGGAGTTATTCAGTTATTTCCGAATACAGGTTGCTTGACGCAGGAGACCCCATCGATCTGACCGGCAATCATCTCACTGATGTTCCTTCAGCAACGGTATCCATTTCGGCAAGGTGGAACAACCGTTTTGTAAATGCGGGACTGGTGGCGCGGTACCAGGGTGCTATGTGGGTCAATGACCAGAACATATATGACGAAGTTGTGGCCGGTGACCGCTACCCGGCTTATGCCACGGTTGACCTCAGGCTCTCAAGGGTGTTTGCTGAAAGGGTGTCAGTAAACCTTGGTGTGCAGAACCTTCTTGACACAAAGTTCTATGACAGCAAGGGTGCTGTCTGTCCCGGGAGGTTCATCACGCTGGAACTTGGGTATATCTTCTGACCCCCGGCTTTTTTCTGCCAGAACTGATCTTAACTATTCAGCCGGGATTCTGAATAATGCGAGCCGTATTTCCCGGGCGGTGGTATCAGCCGAAGGACTACGGCAAAATATTTGACGGATGCCTGAAGCATGTCACCAGGTGGTCATTTACAATACCGGCTGCCTGCATGAATGCATAGCAGATTGTTGATCCGACGAAAGTAAATCCTCTCTTTTTGAGATCCTTGCTGATCATGTCTGAGAGAGGAGTGCGGGCAGGCAACTGACTCAGGCTCTCCCACCGGTTCACAACCGTTTTGCCGTCTGTAAACTGCCATATATAGGCATCAAAAGTTCCGAATTCCTGCTGCACCCTCAGGAAGGCTCTTGCATTGTTAATCGCTGAGATGATCTTGAGCCTGTTGCGGATTATTCCCTCGTAATGCAGCAATTCCCGGTATTTGTCTTCATCGTAACCGGCGACGATGGCAGGATCAAATCCGGAAAACGCCCTGCGGTATCCTTCACGGCGAT
>JAKAXP010000052.1 GCA_021816545.1 Bacteroidota bacterium | reverse complement strand
CGATCTGGCTGCAGGATGTGCCTCCGGGAGCCAGGTATGCAACGGTATGAATCCGGCCTTGATGGCAAATCCGGTGAAGAAAAGGATAAACAACGGAAGGTTGCGGTTGCCTGCAAAATATTCACCCAGGGCATCAAAACTCATTCTGCCTGTATCTTTCTGTAAGAGCAAGAAGGCGAAGAGTATGAAGAACATCCCCACGTGCATCTGTATCAGATAACTGATCCCTGTCTTCATGATGTTCCGGTCTTCAGCATCAAAAATCACCAGGAAGAATGATGATAGTGCCATTATTTCCCATACAATCAGAAACGGGAGCCCGTCACGGATCATCACAACCATCACCATTGAGAACCAGAGCCACAGGTATGAGAAATAATGAATTGAAAAACGGAGCGCATTCATTCTTGCACGGTACGGTTCAAGATAGCCCCTGGCATAAAGGAATCCGATCAGTACCGTGATGTTGATTACAAGTGTAAAATATGCTGACAGCGTATCTATTACGAGCACCACTGAAGTACCGCCTTCCGGATTGAAAAGGGGGATTTCCCTCGTCTGGACCGAACCTGCCAGGATACCTGCACTCCAGGCAGTTGTGATTACAATGCCTGCAACCAGCAGTGCCATGGTGAACCAGTACTTCAGCCGTTCAGACACCGCAAAAACAAGCAGTGAAAGAATTAAGATTACCAGGAAGCCTGTTGACCCAAACATTTAGCCGGATTTTTGCCCGCAAATGTAAAAAATATATTATCCGGTTATTCTTTTTACCGGTTTATGTCAGGATTCGGTCTCAGACCTCCAGCTGGTTTTCACTTCCCTTCAGGCCGATAACACGCGTATTTCCTCCGGCAGGGATGTTGGGATCAACAGGAATATTGGTTTTCCAGGAGCCGCAGGTAAAGTCAGGAACATCTATCGATGAAGCCCTGTTTGCCACTGACCACTCACTGAGCGGGGTGATCACGCTCCACAGGGCTGCATCATATACATCCTGATCGAGAGGCAGGCCGTTTCTGAGACAGTCAATAAGCCTCCAGTCCATTATGAAGTCCATCCCGCCATGGCCTCCGATGGCCTTCGCCATCTCTCCCACCCTTTTTACAATTTCGGGTGTATGCTGTGCCTCCAGTGCTGCCTGATCCTCAGGTGAAAGCCACGAATGGCCCAAAGCTATCCTTGCCGGTGAGGGCCATTTCTGTGCTATGCCCTTGGTGCCGCTGATGAGATGTATCCTCGAGTATGGCCTTGGGCTTGATACATCATGCTGAATCATTATGCTCCTTCCGAGACCGGTCCTGACGAGAGTAGTATTCATATTGCCGCGGTAAGCCTTGCCTGCAAACGGGGCGTAGAACGGATCTTCCTTTGCCAGCTGGTCAAGCTCCTTTGCCATGGTGAAGTCATTGGTCGACAGGGAAGTCAGGTAATCCATCCTGTCACCCCTGTTGATATTCATCACCTGGCATACCGGACCCAGACCGTGAGTCGGGTAAAGGTTTCCGTTGCGCACGTTCTCCTTAAGCCTCCACATGTCAGCATAACCGTTCTTGTCATAGGTGAAATCCCAGCGCAGGTCATGAATATATGCCCCCTCGCCGTGCACTATGTCACCGAAGAGACCCTGTCGGGCCATATTGAGTGTCAGCAACTCGAAAAAGTCATAGCAGCAGTTTTCGAGCTGCATGCAGTGTTTCCTGGTTCGCTCCGATACCTCAACAAGTTGCCAGCACTCCTCAACCGTCTTTGCTGCCGGAACCTCAACTGCAACATGTTTACCTGCCTCCATGGCATATACAGCCATCGGAGTATGCCATGCCCAGGGTGTGCATATATATACCAGGTCAATGTCAGGATCATCACACAGCCCTTTCCAGGCCTCCTCACTCCCGCTGAACCCCTTTGCCTTCGGAAGGCTGAACTTGGTCAGCATCTCCTGCATCCTGTCAACCCTGTCAGGATACTTGTCGCACAGCGAAGCTATCTCCACTCCCTCGATATGAGCCATACGCTCCACTGCACCCGGTCCCCTCATGCCAAGACCGATGAATCCAATGCGCACCTTTTCCAGCGGTGGCGCGGCATAACCTGACATGTTAAAGTTCTGGGTGTGGGTGGCCATGACTGCTGCCCTTACCTCCGCCATGGCTTCGGTTGATGTTTCACGGCGGGTGCATGATGCGATACCGGCTGCTGTAACGGTTCCTGCCCCGGCTACTGCAGCAGTGCGGAGAAAATTTCTTCTGTTGGTCTTCATTGATCAGGGTTGGTTTCTGAATGAAATATGTATGCAATATACAAACTTCCCTGATTGGAAAATCATGGCAAATATCACTCCTGTTCCGGAGGCTTCTTCCTTTTCCTGATCAGATCACCGACCACGGATCCGGCAAGATATCCAAGTACCGCGGCCCACGGCACCATCAGATACCAGTTCGACTTGATAGTACAGGTTCCCGATACGCAGCCCACGTACTTCCAGTACAGGAATCCACCCACTGCCCCAAGCACCGTTCCGGTAATCTCGGGTGAATACTTCTTCAGAAACGTCCTTGACATTAATATAATTTTGAGTTAATAACAATCCTGATCAGTTCTTGTTCCAATACCTTTTCCTTTTCCCAGTTAAGATCACCGCGTGCCTTCTCAGCCCCCTGCCTGAGCCGACGCAACAGTGAGCGGTCGTCAGCAAGATGCTGAAGCTTTCGGGCAATTTCTTCAGGGGTTACTTCATCAAGCACAATCCCGCAGTCATAACCGGTCACCAGGGCTGAAACCTCCGGCAGTGGCGACACCAGCACGGGCAATCCGGCAGCAATATAATCAAACAGCTTGTTTGGCAGGCTGAAACGCTGGTTGATACATGTATCGGTATCAAGTGACAGGCCGGCATCGCAGCACATCGTGTAACATATCATCTCCTCCCATGGCATCCTGGGCATGAAGATAATCCTGTCGTGCGCTTCGCCTGCAAGGGCTTTTTCCTTAAGATGATCAATTATATCACCTGACCCTATGATGGCAAGCCTTACTCCTGATGTCATTGAAACAGCACTTACCAGCTCCTCCGCCCCCCGTCCGCCGTTTATTCCCGATCCCTGTAAAAGCACAAGCAACTCATCCTTCCCTGCTCCGAGTTCACTCCTTTCGCGGGTGGTCAGGTGGTCCACCGATGGTGCAACATTCCTTACAACAACAGGGTCAACTCCGTACTCATCCCTGTAAAGCGCTGCTATTGAATCGCTGACCGTAATCATAAACCTGATCCGAGGCACCATTAGTCGTTCTGCGCTTTTCCAGATGAAATATTTGAAACGCCTCTCACTCAGTCCGAACTGCCCGGTAAAGTATTCATGGGAGTCATATACCAGTTTTTTCCTGAAAAGCCCTGAGATCACATAACATGGTGCCAGGGTGTCAAGGTCGGAGGCCACATAAATATCAAACCGCCGGGAAAGAAGCCTGAAGAAGAGACAGATGTTAAACATCAGGTACATTGCCGGCCCCTTCCTGAAAGTGATTCTGATCCTTTCAAACGTGATCCCCTGCATTTCATCAGGTAACCGTGCGGATGAGGCTCTGCCTATAACTGTCACATCCAGCCTCTCTTCAGCCATAAGCATCGCCAGTTTCCTAACCCTCATATCGGTTGAGAGGTCACTTATAACTGCTATTACTGCTTTCATTGGCTGCCTGCCGGGTATGCCTTTAGAGTTTTAGGGTATCACGGCGGTTGAAAGATACAAAAGAATTTTTTTTAGCTATGTTTGTGCATTGTTTTAAGGCAGATGGAGAAAGCTCCCCCGAAAAGGATAGTACATCTTGTAAGCTTCAATGTTCCGTATCCTCCGGATTACGGAGGCATTATGGATGTGTTTTACAAGATAAGCGCCCTCAGGAAACAGGGTGTAGGGGTTATTCTCCATTGTTTCAGCTACGGCCGGGGCCGCTCCAGAACGCTGGAACGCGAATGCCTGAGAATTCATTACTACAGGCGGGAGCTTAACCTGTTCCACCTTTTTCGCAAGGAACCGTTTATTGTGGTATCGCGCAGGAACGATCTCCTGCTCAAAAACCTGCTTGCCGACACCCATCCGATCATCTTCGAGGGACTGCACACCACATGGTATCTTGGCCATAAAGCTTTTGAGGGAAGGATAATAATGGTAAGGACTCACAACATTGAGCATGTTTACTACCGTAACCTTGCAGCGGCCGAAAAGAACCCCTTCAGGAAGATCTATTATGCTACGGAGGCCAGGAAACTGGAGCGGTATGAACCCAAACTTGCCGGGGCATCATGGCTTCTCTGCATATCACCGGGAGACACTGAGTATTTCAGTTCCAGATATGGCAACGCAGTTTTTGTGGGGCCTTTCCATCCGGCTGACGAATGCCCGGCAACCAACGGCAGAGGTGACTATGTGCTGATGCACGGTGATTTTTCAACAGCTGAGAATGATGCTGCGGCCCTTTATATCCTAAGGGAAGTGGCTCCGCACTGGAAGCATCGCACAGTACTTGCCGGCAAAAGGCCTTCGGCTGAACTGTCAGAGGCAGTCTCATCGCTCAGACATGTAAAACTGGTTCCCAATCCATCCGTGAACCAGATGAATGATCTTATCGCAAATGCCCAGGTATGCCTTCTCCACGCAACTCAGCCTACCGGGATGAAGCTGAAGCTCATCAATTCGCTCTGCTCCGGAAGGCATGTTGTTGCCTCACCGGCAGTGGTTTCCGGAACAGGGCTTGGAGACCTGTGCCATGTGGCTGTCAAACCCGGTGAGTGGGTCACCCTGACGGAGACACTTATGGGCGATGTCTTCACCACTGAAATGAGGGAGAGACGCAACCTGCTTCTCAGGGAGGTAGCTGACAATGATGTCAATGCCAGAAGAATAATCGAGACAGTAGAAAACTACAACCCGGAGCAGTGACTCCAGCTGATTAACTGCAAAAATCCAGACACCAGGACTTCTGTTTCCCGGGATTCGGGTGTCCGGTCAGGGCTTACCTGTAAATCCTCCTCCTGTTCAGTTCACGCCGGTATGATTCGGCGTACCTGTTATGCTCGGCAAGGGTTCGGGAGAAATGATGGTACCCTGACCCGTCAGGCCGGGCAACAAAGAACAGGTATTCATGATCCTCGGCATTGAGCACTGCATCAAGGCCGGAGCGTGAAGGGCACCGTATCGGACCCGGGGGCAGACCGGCATACTTATATGTATTATAGGGCGAATCAACCTCCAGGTGCCTGTTAAGTACACGCCTCAGGGTGAAGTCATTGACGGCAAATTTAACAGTCGGGTCAGCCTGGAGTGGCATTCCTGCGCGCAGCCTGTTTATATAAACCCCCGCTATACGCGGCTTTTCATCTTCCTTTGATGCCTCCTCATCAACAATGGAGGCCATAACAGACACCTCTGCAGGCGTCAGTCCCTTTGCCTCAGCCAGAGCCCTCCGTTCTTTATTCCAGTAATCACGGTACTCCTTCAGCATCCTGCGGTAGAATCCGCGGGCGTCAACAGACCAGTAAAGCTGGTATGTGTCAGGAATAAAAACTGATATTACAGTCCGGACGTCAAATCCGTCCTCAGAATAGTTGGACTCATCATTCAAGAATGCTGTCAGGGATGCCGAGTCGGCTTCTATCTGCCTCCCGATCTTCCCTGCCAGTTCACCGAGAGTGCGGATATTGTTGAATGTCACATTTACAGGAGCCTGCCGGCCTGAGCGGAACATGTTCACAAGTCTGTTGTTGCTCATTCCAGGTTCAATTATGTAAGATCCGGGTTTGACGGTCCTTCCGAATGATTTAAGCCTGGATGTAATCAGAAAACTCTTCCGGTTTCGCAGTATATCTGCCCTGTCAAGGGTGTCTTTCAGAACCCTGAAGTCAGAACCAGTCGGAAGATAGATCCTGACAGGCTCCTCAGCCTTTACATTCTCCCTGAGCACAATGGACCAGAGGAACACCACAGCCGCAAGTCCCGTAGCAATGACAATATAAAAGAGTGTGAGAAGTATTCTTTTCATAGGGTGCGAAATTAATAGAGAGGACCGAATATCCGCGCGAGGGATTCCTTATATCTCTCCCTCCTGCTCCGTTTCTCCCATTCCTGCAAAGTAACCTCGGTACAGTTCTTGAGATCCTCGGCAAACAGCACTCCCAGCCGGAGTGCAAAGTTCTCATCGTAAATGAGGGCTGTGACCTCAAAGTCAAGGTCGAAGCTGCGGACGTCCACATTTGGTGACCCCACCGAGGAGAAAATGTTATCAACAAGCAGGTATTTTGAATGAATGAAGCCGTTACGGTACAGGAAAATCCTTACTCCGGCTTCAAGCAATTCTGTAATGTATGACATGGTGTTCCAGTTGGCAATTATGGAGTCAGAGTATTGCGGAAAGATCATCCTTACATCCACTCCGCTCAGTGCAGCCGTTTTCAGGGCTGTAAGAAGACTCTCATCAGGGCTGAAGTAGGGGGAAGTAAGATAGATTGACGATTTCGCTGTGGCGATGGCGGAGAAGTAGACCTGCATGATCGTTGCCCAGTCAGTGTCGGGGCCGCTGGATGCCACCTGGACGAGGCACCTGTTTCCTGTATGTACCACCTTTCCGAGAGAACCATCAGGGGGTAGTTCTTCCCCGCTCACAAAATCCCAGTCGGCAATGAACACCCTGTCGAGTGCTGCCACGGCTTCCCCCTCAACCTTCAGGTGAGTGTCTATCCATGCCCCGAGATGAGGCAGGCCATGCAGGTACTTGTCTGCGATATTCAGCCCTCCGACAAAGCCAACCTTGCCATCAACCACAAGTATCTTCCGGTGATTACGGTAGTTGATCTTACTGGAGAGGCTGGGAAAGCGGACAGGGATGAAAGGGTAAATCTGGACACCGGCTTCCCTCATCCTTTTTATATACGGTTTGCGGATGTTCCAGCTCCCGACATCGTCATATATGACTCTGACCTTAACCCCTTCCCGGGCTTTGCGCTTCATCAGGTCGCTGAACTCAGTACCAAGGATGTCAGGTTCAATCCGGTAGAACTCAAGGTGAACGAAGCTGGTTGCCGAAGCGATAGCATCAAGCATTGCCGGGAAGGTCTGGCTTCCGTTCACCAGGAGATCGAGTTTGTTGTCAAGTGTCAGCAGTGACCTGTTGTTGCGAAGCATAAGGTGTATCAGATGCTCCTTTGACCTGATGGCATCACTCTCGCGGGCCAGCACTGTTGAGAGCAGACCTACCTGCCGGTCAGCATAGTCTGCCATCCTTGCGCTGTCAGCCATACTCTTCCGGGTATAAATCTTTTGTTTGCGGTAATTGCGGCCGAAAAAGAAATAGACTATGATGCCCACCACAGGGATAAAGAGTATCACCAGCATCCATGAAAGGGTTTTGAGCGGGTTCCTGTTCTCAAAAACAATCATAAGACAGATGGCAAAGACAGATATCAGGTAGATAACCGTCAGAACGTTCTTGACAACAGAAATAGCCGTTCCAGCCAGAATCATCTCTTCTCCGTTAACATGCTTTGGTAAATATAAAAAAAGAACTCTTCCGCCGGGCAGGGGAAGAGCTCTTTTGTATGTTACAGATCTCAGAATATGAAGCCCACCTGGACAAGCAGAGCACCTGTGCGGTCATCAAGAACGAAGGTCTCGCCACCAATCTCTATCTGGTCTCCGAACTGATTCAGGTTTCCCTCATACCTCAGGTCAACAGTAAGCTTCTTGAACAGGTCAAATCCCAGTCCGGCCTGGTAACCGAATGTTGCCCTCTTGTACGTAGCACCTTCAATGACCTCCTTCGGGTCTGATATCATGACAGAGGCGGCAGGTCCGGCATTGAGCCTGAGCGGGCCAACCTTGACCCCGAGAAGAACCGGGATATTCAGTTTGTTGAATTTCTGGTTATAGATCACCGGTGCACCGCCGGCCTCAACATCATCATAGGTGACGGAGTTGGTGGCAGTGGCCAGGAGAAGTTCAGGCTGAATATAAAAGCCTGCAAAGGAAGCCCTCATGAATACTCCTCCCTGGAATCCCCATTCGGCATCCTTGGCATTCTGAAGAATCACCTCAAAATCGGTACCCTGGATGGTCTGATCCGTAAAGGTGAAATCGGTGCTTGCCCCGGCCTTAAGACCGAATTTAACCTGTGAATACAACGGTGCGGCAAGAACCAGTGCAAGAACAATGACAATGAACTTTTTCATTTTTCGCAGTTTTGGTTTATTGAACAGTAGTTGTTGTTCTGATAAACGCAAGTAACCGGTCAAAGGTTGCACCAGCAGGCAGGAAAGTGGTGGATTTTTTATTTTTTTGACAGTTCGGCGAAGATAATTCCCTTCATCCTGTCAAACTCTTCCCGTTCGAAGAGGCGGGTAAGGAAGATGATTTTGCCGTTCCGGTCAATTATAACGTTCCGGGTCACTCCTGCTTCCTTTTCTGCAAACAATGCGAATATTTCAGCTCCCGGATCGAGCGCCAGGGGATATGTTATTTTCATGTCGGTGGCAAATTTCTTTACGGTTTCCTCAGGCTCGTCACGGTCAATGCCAATCACAACCAATCCCTGTTTCTTTCCCGGCAGCCAGATCTCCTCCTCAATGAAGGGCATCTCCTTACGGCATACACTGCACCAGCTGGCAGTGAACTGCAGCATCACGACCTTTCCCCGGAGGTCAGACAGCTTATAGCTCCTTCCCCCTGCCTCCCTGATTGTAAAGTCAGGAGCAGTATCTCCGACCTTTACCAGATAGTTGTTTTCATATACTTTCTGCCCGTTCAAAGAGGCAGATAATCCGATCAGCAGCGCCGCTGCAAATGTTATTGTTGTTTTCATTCACTCTCTTTATGAAATTCAAAAATAAATATTTTCGTTATTCCCGTAATATCAGATGAACCTGTTTTTTGGCAGCCGGCATAAGCAGAGATCCTTTACATCAATCCCGGTTCCGCCTCCGGTACACAACCTTCCAGGTAGGCACTGCTCTTCATGAGTTCGAGATAACCTGCCCCTGAGTCCCTGAATCCGTACTCAAAGCAGTATAGCCATCTCAGCCCATCCCTTGTTTCAACAAGGTGGGTGAAAAACGTGAAATTGTATCCATGGGCCAGAAGTGCATCCCGGTGAATCCGGTGATGCCCTGCTTCAAACAGGTCTGCCAGTACCTTCCTGTTGCGCCTGAGCTGTGCATGCACATTGCGCACATAATTGTTCTGGTCACGGTTAAGACGGTTATTGTAGTTGTTGCGGCACTGATCGGAACAGAATTTCTTATCAGACCGCCCAAGGAGACGGGCTCCGCAGTCAAGACATACTCTTTCCACAGCAGTAATGTTTTCATAAAGTTAAAACATTTTCCCGGAACAGATAATCAAAAATGCCCATATCAGTTTGATTACTATTCTTTAACCCGTTTACAAACGGATATAAACGACTGCTAAATGTATAGAAGTGATTAACAACCGGATCATGTGAACGGCAGGATGCAATTTTGTACTGTTAACAGCATTAATAACTAAAAATCAAAAGGTCATGAATGCATTGAGAAACAAGGTACAGCTGATCGGCCGTCTCGGCCAGGATCCGGAAATCAGGACGCTTGAGAGCGGGAAAAAGGTTGCTCACTTCAACCTCGCCACGAATGAGAGCTACAGGAACTCAGAGGGCACAAAAATCGATGAGACAACATGGCACAGCATTGTAGCCTGGAACGGGCTTGCAGAACTCACATCAAAATATCTCTCAAAGGGAAAGGAGGTATGCATCGAAGGACGGATAAGCTACCGCAGCTATACCGACAAGAACGGTCTTCAGAAGAACATTACCGAGATTGTGGCAACTGACCTGGTGATGCTTGGCCAGGGAGGCAAATCCAGGGGACTTATCGGTGACGAACCCGGGGAGGAAATGGCCGGCGAACCGGATACAGGTCAGCCATTTGAGGCCGTTGATCCGGGTGCTCCTGCTCATCGTCAGGGGAGGCCGAGGACGAAGTAGCATGTCCCGGGTTACATTTCAAGTCGGAGAATCTGACTGAGGGGTTGGGTTGTGCGGAAACAGTGTCTCGCTGGCAGGCCCCGGTCTCTGAACCGGGGCCTGTTTGGCGCGGTATGGTGTTACCGGTTTGCCAGTAACCGGATTTACCCTGTCCCCGCTACCGACCATGACTATGGGCGCCCCAATTACCTTTTCGCCGCATCACGGCCGGCACGCAACGCCTTCAGGTTTACCTCCACAACATCCTCTCCCTTGCGTCCGAACATCTTCCTGACTGCATTCTCCAGCGCCTCAAATGGAACAGATATGAATGAGGAGGCGGCACCAAGGATGACCATGTTTCCGGACCTGGCCGAGCCCAAATCACGGGCTATCCCGTCAGCATCAATAACTATCGTATTTGCCGCCCTGCCGAGCTCAGCAAGAACATCCTCCACCTGAGGATAATCAGGAATGTTGATGTAGGGAACCGAGTTGGTCACCAGCCATCCGCTTCCGGAGATCCAGGGCAAATAACGCAAAGCCTCCATCGGCTCGACACTGATTATCAGATCGGCACCACCGTGAGGAATCAGGTCGGAAAAAATCTCCCTGTCAGAAAGCCTCAGGTGCGACTGCACATCACCGCCCCTCTGGCTCATGCCGTGAACCTCGGCCTGCTTGAGAAACAGGTTCTGTTCCACCGCGGCAAGGCCTATCGTGGCAGCAATTGAGAGAATACCCTGTCCTCCCACGCCTGCAAGTATTATATCACATTTCATATTATTCGGCTTGTTTGTTTCTGGTGGCTGCTTCGGCCTTTTTACCGCGCGATGCGGTCTGTATACATTCACGCCTTGCAAGGATTACGGAGAGACCTCGATGATTAAGCTCCGCACGCATGATGTTCTTATTCTCCTCATGGTTTTTCCTGAGGGGAACAATTATTTTCAGGTGATCAGGATCCACACCCAGTCCGAGACAGATGCTCTCAAGCCTGTCAGTGGCCTGCGATTTCTGTCCGCCGGTCATGCCCGTTGTGGAGTTGTCTGAAATAATCAGTGTTATCGGCGAATCCTTGATTACTGCATCAAGCAGTCCAGTCATCCCCGAGTGAGTGAAGGTGGAGTCGCCGATTACCGCCACTGCCGGAAAGAGTCCTGCATCGGCAGCGCCTACTGCCATGGTGACCGAAGCTCCCATATCTACACATGAGTTTACCATGTTATATGGAGGAAGTGCACCAAGGGTATAGCACCCGATGTCAGAGAATACCCGTCCCGGGCCTGCCTCTGCCATCACTTCTGAAAGTGCCGCATACAGGTCAGCATGGCCGCATCCCTTGCAGAAAGACGGGGGACGCTGCTTCACGAGCGACGGCACCTCCCTACCCTGTCCGGGCTTCCGGCCCAGGGCCACAGCCACAACGGAGGGATTCAGTTCACCGTCACGCGGCACGGTGCCATCCATCCTTCCGAGCACCGTGACATCACGGTCAAGAAGCCCCCTGAGCTGTTCCTCGATAAGGGGATAACCCTCCTCAAGCACCAGGACCCTGTCGCATCTCCCGACAAGCTCTGATACTTTCTCCTTGTTAAGCGGGTAAGCTCCTACAGAAAGTATGTGATAGTCGTCGGCATGGTCTCCTATGTTCTCCATCAGGTAGTTATAAGCAATACCGCAGGTAATGATCCCTGTTCCCCTGCCCCTGCCACCTGCCAGACGGTTGTGAGCCTCCAGTACCGGGTCAGTCCGCAGTTTCTCGTAAAGTCCTGTAAGAGCCCTGTATTGTTTCCTGGCTATTGCAGGAAGAAGGACAAACTGTCTCGGATTTGACGGCAGGGAAAGGTTATTCTGCGATGTCTTTTCCTTTCTGGCTACAGCTGAGCGGGAATGGGCCAGCCTTGTTGTGATCCGGAACAGCACCGGGAGCCTGTACTTCTCTGACAGGGCAAAGGCGTCAAAGATCATGTCATAGGCCTCCTGCTGATAGAT
>JAKAXP010000371.1 GCA_021816545.1 Bacteroidota bacterium | reverse complement strand
AGGCCGGCCAGATTGGCCGACCTTTATACAAGGTTTAGTAACCGGTTATACCTAAAGGGTAATCTCGTTGAAGTTGATCTTAAACACCCGCTGTGCAGCATAATCGCCCTCTGCCTTGAACGGGTATACCATGAACCACCTGCCCTCGTAGCCTTTGAGTGAACCAACATACAGGTATGTATTGGCAAAAACCATATTTGCATCGTCCAGCTCAAGAACCACTTCCAGGAAATGATCGTTACCTTCCCAGTAATCTGTGGCCTTAATCGCACCCACTACCCCCTCAATTGCCGGGATTGTTGCCTTGACAATGTCAAACTCATTTACTCCATTGAAATCATAATAGTTGTACCCCATATGCAGTCCTGGATCAGTGCTGACTCCAAGACCGCCGCTGACTGCCCATCCCATAGCCTTATAGGTATCCTGCATTGGAGTAGCCAGGTAAGTTTTCAGTGCAATGACAATCGGGTTTGCCTTGACAAGGCAGAATGTCAGGTTGCTGAGGCCTGCCGGCTTGCCTGATTTGTTCACCGGGGCTGCAAGCCCGAAATCACCCATGCTTCCACCGGGATAGTAGTAAACATTGGCATTATTACCTCCTTTTACTATTACAGCACCCACGATGTATTCAAAACCTCCAATAAGGAGAGGTGCCTCCATGTCAAATGCCACCCAGACGCCATCAGTCACGTTAACGTTCAGTCCATCAGGAAATTCACCTGCAAACATTCCGTCATTGTAATCAATTTTCTCACCACAGTAGAAATAATCAGCGGGAAGCTGAAAAAATGCTGCAACCTCAGCACAGGTTACATTTCCACCGTTATTGGCGCCGGTAATTATCACAGGGGTAATACCTGCATCAGATGGCGGGGTGGTAGGTTGTGTTTCCGTATTAGCCTTTTTAAGAACGATCTCACTGTCGTCCTGCTGGCAAGATCCGAGTGCAGCTACCATTACAAGAGCCGCAAAAATGTAAGTCAGTTTTTTCATCTCAGCCATTTTTTGGTTTATGTAATTAATTATCATAGTTATACAAATTATCAACAAATTATCTTTTATGCTATCAGACCTACCTGAGCTGACCTCTTCCTGGCGTGGAAGTAAGTCAGGCCGTTCTTTTCAGTCATAGTAACAAGCTGAAGGTTGCTCTCCTCAAGCAGCATATAAACAGTCCTGGCAGTCAGATACCTGTTTGTCTTCATGTCTATGAAGCTGTACATCCTGTTAATAAAGGGTATCCGTGATTCGATACCGTTTTCGTAAGCTTCGGCCTTATGAGACAGGTGCCTGGGGAGGTTACCGTATTTGTCGGAAAATCCGTTTTGTGATTTGTTGTCTGTGAAACAGCCAACAAAAGTGCAGTCGCCCGGAAGCATCTCAGCCAGCCTGCGGAGAAAATCCCTTATCTCCCTTACGTGGTTGAGCGGCTTCAGATTGACTACAGTCTTGATTCCCTTCAGGTCTTCAGCATCATAGAAATAATGCCTTGTGGAGGGAATAACCAGCATGGAGGGATCATTTATCAGTCCCATGCCATCGAGATAACTGATAAGATCCTGACGAACCTCAGCAGTGAGCTCTGCGAGGAGTATTTGAAGCCTGGACATCACCGGCGATGAACCCCTTGCGGTCTTTATCCCTGCATACTGGTCAGCAGGTCTGGTTGAGCTGTTCTTCATGGTTTGATTCTCCATCACACTGTTTTTATTCTTTTGTCTTAATATCTAAATCAGGAAAAATGAATAGTCATATACAATACCCTTCTCCCGGAGCCACCAGCGCAAGGCTTTTGCAATCTTCCTGCGCCGTATAATTACTTTACCGGTCTCGGGTGATGTAATCTGAAACAGAATCTTCATTTTTTGGTCCTCTTGTATTGACAAAATTAAAGTACACACAAAGGCAAATCAAGTCGCCAAAGCCCATATAATGGGTATTTGCGCTATTGTTAAAAATCATTAATCAAGTATTTAGCGGTCTTAGCCGGTCAAAGGGATCCGCTTATGCCACCCTGACCTACATTCGTCAAAAACAGATGGCTTTTTACGAAGGGTTTCGGTTACAATCTGGCAGGATGGACCTATGCCAGCACAAGTATCTCTTTTTGTGTGTATTAGCTGTAAGGAAAAATCATTTCCGCCAATTATCTAAATTTTGATAAACGGAAGATTTCATAAGGTTAAAATCAGTGTGGACGGGCATTTTCTGGCTATGAATTTAAAAAAACATGATGCCAGGATGTCATTTTTTAAAGAATAACAGAATAGAAAGATCTGAAACATCAGAGATATTAATACTTGATCATGCTACTCTGATCAATGAAATACAATAGACTGCAAAGCATTTAAGTACGCCGGTACCGGTGTGATATATCACCCTGATTACGGTTTCCTGTTTTTAAGACTGGCCAGGTATCGCGATTTGGCCTCAGCGGCATCAGCACCAGGAGCAATGTAAATTTTTGTCCGGTGGTCAATGACAACCTCCTTCATTTTTGAAAGGTCAGGTGATTTGTATACTATCGGTTTCTTTTCGATCATGATTTCTCTGATTATAACAAAAAGTCCCGCCGTCACCGGCGGGACCTTAATTATTTAGATC
>JAKAXP010000370.1 GCA_021816545.1 Bacteroidota bacterium | reverse complement strand
TTCCGATCTTCTGACCACATTCCGCCGGAGTAAATTGACCACATCGGAGTTGGTGTTTTAAAAAGAGCTTTCTCACGTTTAAAAAGTGGTTAAACAAATTTATTTATTTCAATTCAATATTTCCATCTTTTTTTGAGTGTCCCTGGTTTTTCTCAGAGATTCCCCTCTGAGTTCGATCCGGTGTGCATCGTGAACGATCCTGTCCAATATCGCATCAGCCACGGTTTTTTCGCCTATAACCTCATGCCAGCAGTTAACAGGAAGTTGTGAAGTTATTATCATCGAAGACCTTTTATGCCGGTCTTCTACGATTTCCATCAGTGCTGACCGGTTCTGAGTGTCAATGGGCAGCAATCCAAAGTCATCAAGAATAAGTAGATCCTGACGCTCGATCTTTGATATTTCCTTCAGGTAGGATCCGTCGGCCTTTCCCATTTTTAGTCTGGTAAAGAGCTTGCCAAGATTTGCGTAGTAGACCTTAAACCCAAGGGTACAGGCCTGATGTCCGAGTGCTGTTGCAATGTAACTCTTACCTATCCCAGTGCTCCCGGTGATAATGATGTTTTCATGTTTTCGTATAAAATTACACTCGGCAAAACGCAGTATCTGACCACGGTCAAGATTACGTTCTGCCTGGTAATCGATACTTTCCATGGATGATTGGTAACGGAACCTGGCATTGCGCATCCTTCTTTCAATGTTACGGTTCTGCCTGTCGTCCCATTCAGCTTCAATGAGCATGCTCACCAGTTCATCCCCGGAGAGCCCCGACATCTTATCATTTTCCAGGTTGGTTTCATAAGTTCGGGCCATGCCCCACAGATGGAGCTTCCTTATTTTTTCAAGTGTTTCCTGTGTCATCTCTTATTCATTTATTATTATGTTTTTTACTGATAATAAGTCTCACCCCTGATGTTTTCATGGGCCGGGATCCCTGAAGTGATCTCCGCAGAGGCGATCATATCATAACTGTTCTCAAGGATTGATTTAATGGCGTGATAAGAGTAGTTTTCATACTCTATAGCCCTAAGGCAGGCATTTATAAGTCTTTCCCTTCCAACCTTTCGTTCAAAGCCCAGAACACCCTGACATGCCTTGTAAGCCTGCTCAGGGTGGGCTTTGCTGTCCATCAGCCGGGTGATAAATACTTTAACAGCGATATCAATTGATTCCGCCCATTTGATAAATCTATCCGGGTTCCACTCCGTAAGATACCTGTGAGTGCTTGCAAGATGATCCGGATTTGTGGAATAACCATAAGGTCTGCGATCCCTTTTATGGCTGGCTATGAGTACATAATTATAATAGATATCAACGTGAGTGGTTGAGTACATCACTTTTACCTTCTTGCCGATATAAGTGTGAGGGACACTATAATAATGCTTATCCTCCTTCAGGCATATGTGACCATTTACCGCTACCGTAGAGTATTGCTGACGTTTGAACTCAAAGGGAAGTGAAGGAAGGCTACTAAGTTCTTTCCGTTCTATCTCTTCAAACAGCTCCCTGCGGCTGTAGGGGCGGTGCGAGAACCTTGTTTTATTATAGACCTCCAATGCCTCACGGATGGCCCTGTTTAGTTCTTCAAGACTGTAAAAGACTCGTCCCTCAAGCTGGGCGTATATACGTCTGTATGCTATTCTTACAGCTCCTTCGACAAGTGATTTGTCTTTTGGCTTGTAAGACCTTGCCGGTAAGATGGTGGTACTATAATGAAGTGCAAAGTTCTCAAAAGCCTGATTTAGCGTCGGTTCATATGGTGAGCTTTTTATTACGGCACTTTTAAGATTATCAGGTACAATGGCTCGGGGAACTCCCCCGTAATACTCAAGAGCATGCCCGCAGCAGTTTATGAAGTCTTCCTTACGCTGGCTCAGAACTGCTTCGACATAGGTCAGCTGACTGGCGCCAAGAACGGATATAAAAACTTCAGCTTCAGTAATCTCTCCGGTTTCCACATCCACGATGTTAAGCTTTTCTCCTGCAAAGTCTACAAACATCTTGTCTCCCGACAGATGCTCAATGTGCATAACAGGATTGGTTCGTTTTAACCACATCTGGTAATGGTATTTGAACTGTGACAGCTTGTAACCATCGGGGTGTACTGCTATATAACCTTCCCATAGTGCTTCTCTGGTTACTCCTCTTCGTCTGAGCTGTTTCTCTATGGAAGGGAAAAAGGCCTCAAGTGTCTTGTATTTTTCACATGGTTCGGGCACCAGGTTCTCTCCAAAGAGCCGGTCCAGCTCCCGGTCACTGAGTGCTTCAATATCTTTTGCAGTAAGTCCGAGCCGTAGATATATTTTAAGGTATTTCTTCAGCGTGTTGCGTGAAACCCCTGTCAGAGAGCTTATTTTTAATTTTTTCTCACCTTGATTGTAGAGTCTTAGAATCTGTCTTAGTTTACTCATGTCGGTCTTTTTATTAGCCATAACCCAGCTGTTAATATTTAAAACAGCTAACGCCACAGCTTACTTTTTTAACATGAGAATCGCTCTTTTCAGGTGGTCAGTTTGCTCCGGCGCGAGGTGGTCAATTTGGACCGGCGCAGGGTGGTCAGTTTGGACCGGCGTGAAATGGTCAATTTCACCGGCTCATGCAAGTAATTAAAAGCGCAG
>JAKAXP010000369.1 GCA_021816545.1 Bacteroidota bacterium | reverse complement strand
GCTGCTTCTCAATGAGCTCCTGAGAATGACTACAGGCGTCAACCTGAACGGCATCCTGGGACTTTACTTCCCGAAGTCGGAGTTCTTCCGCTCGTGGCAGATAGTTACCCACATGTTCATGCACGGCGGCTTTGTGCACCTGCTTTTCAACATGTTCGCCCTGTGGATGTTCGGGAGGATACTTGAGCAGGTATGGGGACCGAAGCGGTTCCTGTTATACTACCTGATCACAGGGCTGGGTGCGGCATTCTTCTTTGAGCTGGTACAGTGGTTCCAGTATAACAAGGTGATGGGAATCCTCTCACCGGAGCAGCTTCAGTATGTCTATGACGCAGGAAGCAATGCAGTCAGCCAGGGCAAGAACTTCACAGATGCCGATATGGGGAGGCTCAACTCGATACTCAATGTTCCCGTTGTAGGTGCATCGGGAGCGGTTTATGGCGTTCTGCTGGCCTTCGGTATGCTGTTCCCGAACACGCAGTTGATGTTCATCTTCCCGCCTGTGCCTGTAAAAGCCAAATACGTTGTGATAGGGTATGCTGCAATAGAGCTTTACCTTGCCATCACAAGCCCGGGAAGCGGGATAGCTCATACGGCGCACCTCGGCGGGATGATCTTTGGTTATATCATGATAAGATACTGGCGAAAGACAACTAAAACCCTTTACTGATGAGCATCTGGGACGAGATAAAGGGTTCATTCAAACATGGCACCGCCCTCACACAGCTGATGTATATAAACGGTGCCGTATTCCTGATAATAAAGATCGTTGAGGTCATTGGCGTCCTCTCTTCCAGTCCCGGGCTGGCACCGGCGGTGATATCGAACCTTGCCGTTCCGGCATCCACCGGAGCCCTGGCTTTGAAGCCATGGACCCCCGTCACTTATATGTTCACCCACCAGGGATTCATCCATCTGCTCTTTAACCTGATGTGGCTGTGGTGGTTCGGTAAAATCTTCCTTGCATACCTCGATCAGAGGAAACTCGTGGCGCTCTATGTAATGGGAGGGCTGGCCGGGGCACTTCTCTATATCATTGTATTCAACGTCTTCCCGGCCTTCGCGTCAGCGGTAAATGTATCAATAGCACTCGGCGCCTCAGCCTCGGTAATGGCGCTGGTGATCGGCACAGCCGTTTATCTTCCCGACCTCGAGCTGCACCTCCTTTTCTTCGGGAGGGTGAAGCTGAAATACCTGGCCCTGGTGACCTTCCTTATTACCTCAGTATTTGACTTTTCGGTCAACACCGGGGGCAAGATAGCCCATATCGGTGGAGCGCTGATGGGACTTGCATACGGTCAGGGTCTCAGAAATGGCAGGGATTTTGGAGCATGGTTAAACACGATAATCGATTTCTTTGTTAATCTCTTCAAACCCGGCAGAAGGCTGAAGGTGAAATACAAGAAAGCCGGGGCTGCCTTTGATGCCAGGCAGACAAAGACAGACATTGAATACAACACGGCAAAGGCCGAGAGACAGAAGGAGATAGACCATATACTCGACAAGATTTCAAAAGGAGGTTATGACAGTCTCACGAGGGAAGAAAAAGCAATCCTCTTCAGCGAGAGCCAGAAAAAAGGGTAGCGGTATCAGGCGCTTCACGCGTAACATACTGCTGGCGGTCAACTTTTTACTTGTCCTCCTCCTGGTGCTGGCGTACCTTTCAATCTATATCAATCCTGCCACAACCGCCTTCCCTGCCCTTTTCGGGCTTGCGTACCCCTATATCGCCGCCGCGAACCTGGTGATGATCGTTGTCTGGATACTCTTCAGAAAGTGGTATGCAATTATATCTGTTCTTGCACTGGTTGCGGGACTCGGATACATTCACAACTTCATCAGGTTCACAAACCAGGGCCGCGAGGAACATCATGACCTGAAGCTGATGAGCTATAACATCCGGCTGTTCAACCTGTATGAGAACAGTGAGAAGAATACCCACAGCAGGATGATGCAGCTTCTCAGGAAAGAAGACCCGGGTATTTTGTGCCTCCAGGAGTATTTTGTCAAGGGTGATCCTGCTGCGGGTGAGAGAAAGCTTAAGGAAGGGCTCGGCGGGAAGATGTATACGCACTTCAAGCTGATAAAGAGCGGTACTGCCAGCCGTTACGGTATTGCAACCATCTCACGGTATCCGATAATCTATCGTGGCGACGTTGTGCACCCCGGCTCATCGTCGCTGACAATATTCAGTGATATCGTTGTTGATACCGACACCTTCAGGGTTTACAACAATCACCTGCAGTCGTTCCGCCTGCGGCGACTGGAAGGTACTCTCCTGAACGAGATCGCCGGTGAGGAGAATGGCAGTTCAATGGATAATATTTCAGGAATCTATAAGAGCCTGATGCAGGGTTTTGCGAGCCGGGCACTGCAGGTAGACCGCGTGAGGAGACACATGGAGAAGTCGCCTTACCCGGTGATTGTTGCGGGCGATTTCAATGACACACCTGTTTCATACACCTACCGGGTGATGCGTCGTGGGTTGAATGATGCCTTTGTGGAAGCAGGGTACGGGGCGGGATTCACATACAGGGGCAAATATCCGCCAAACAGGATAGATTATGTTCTTTACAGTGACGGCATTGAATGTACTGACTTTGATATAATAAAGGTGAGGT
>JAKAXP010000051.1 GCA_021816545.1 Bacteroidota bacterium | reverse complement strand
GAGCAGGATGTATGAAAAAGGCGTCATGTGCAGCGACTGTCATGACTCCCACTCTGCAAGGACGAAGGAACCTGACAACCGCCTTTGCCTCCAGTGCCACCGTCCGGATATCTATGACACACCGAGACACCATTTTCATAAAATGGATCTTGGTAGCGGAGACCAAAAGCTCATCAACCGCGGGGAGCCAGAATATGTTGAGGGCACCGGTGCACAGTGCGTAAACTGCCACATGGCCGGAAGATACTACATGGGCAACGACTACCGCCGTGATCACAGCTTCAGGATCCCCCGTCCTGACCTGACTGCAATGACCGGCGTGCCCAATGCCTGCAATGACTGCCATAAGGATAAAAGCACAGCATGGTCGCAGAGTTACATCCTGAAATGGTACGGTGAGCGGACCAGACCGCACTACGGCGAGACCTTCGCGGCAGCAGAAGCCGGAGACCGGAGTGTCATACCTGACCTTATCTTGTACTCCGAAAATGAGTTGTTCCCGCTTATGGTGCGGGCCACGGCAGTGAGATTCCTCGGGCGACTGAACACCCCGGAGAGTAACAGTGCCGTGGAGAGGGCGCTGACAGACCCCGCCTCGCTGGTGAGGCATACGGCGGTGATGAGCTATAACCCTTCAGATATCGCCTCCTATGAGAAACTGATGCTTCCTCTGCTGAATGACCCGGTAAAGGGGATAAGGGCCGAGGCTGCCATACGGCTCTCAGAGGTGAGAGAGGATCAGCTTAGTCCTGCTGCCCGCAAAGCGCGAAGGGCCGCACTCGATGAATATGCCGGGATTAACCTGTATAATGCAGATTTCCCCGGCGGACTGTTCAACCTGGGAATAATGTATGCCAACGCAGGTGATTTTACGAAGGCAGAAGCCGCATACCGCGAAGCCCTCGGCGTTGATGATCAGTTTTACATGGCGAAGGTGAACCTGGCAACTGTCTGTGCCCAACAGGGGAAAACAGGAGAGGCTGAGAAGCTGCTGTGTGAACTGATCAGGGATCATCCCGAACTTCACGAGCTCAACAGCTCACTGGCCATGCTTCTTGCTGAACAGGGCCGGTATGAGGAAAGCAGGGAATACTTTCTGAAAGCCTCCAAGTTTATGCCGGAACAGACAAGAATACTCTACAACCTCGGACTTCTGGAGAACACACTGGGAAATACAACCACAGCCGAGGAGTACCTGCTAAAGGCACTGAATAGAGATCCGGGCAATTATGATTACATATATGCAATGGCCACCTTCTGCCTGGAGCATGGCATGAAGGAAAAGGCATTGAAATATGCCCGTCAGCTTGCCGACAGGTTCCCGGGAGATCAGGCTGCCAGGCAGCTGATTGAGGCCACTGGAAAATAATAATGAGGCGCATTTGATGCGCCTCATTAATCTATGCAATTATGAAATGCCACTTCAAAATTACATAGTCACTTGTGATTATTTTTTCTTTAAATAAAGGAGTTTCTTTTTGATGCCGGAAGGCTGTTAAAAACCAAACTGTAAGAATGATCAATCCACTCCTTGATATTACTATCACTAATGTTGCCGGTAATGTTGATTCCGTTCCAATGCTTTTTATTAAAGTGATAAGCCGGTGTTACATCAGCATATCTCTCCCTTAATTCCAATGCTAACCCGGGGTCGCACTTAAGCGTTAATCCCCTGGTATCTTCAGAGAGGTCAAGTAAGGCAAACATTTTCCCGGCGACTTTAAATACCAAAGCCGTATCATTGAAAGGGAATTCTTCAGTCACTCCTTTTTTCGATATACAGTAATTCCTGATTTCTTCCTGATTCATTTCTTTTCTCCCTAAGTTTAAATGGAGCAATTAGAGAAGCTTCAACAAGAACACCTCATTAATTATGTTAAAAGGACATAATATTCTTAACTACCTGTCAACGGGGTATGGCTTATGCTGCAGCCAGCGGCGCGGCTCCTCAGTGATCTTCTTCATCACAACCTCCACAGCCTTCATAAGCTGTGTGTCGTATCCTTCTGAGTATTTCTTTGAATCAACATCAATGATTATGTCAGGTGTCACACCCTCATTCTCAACAACCCATTCCCCCTTCTCATTGTAGATACGGTAGTCGGGTGCGGTGATGGTTCCTCCGTCAATCAGCTCGATGAACATCGAGACGCCTACCAGGCCACCCCAGGTCCGGGTACCGATTATCGGACCCATTCCGAACCAGCGGAACTCATAGGGCAGCTCATCCCCGCCCGAGCCTGCATACCTGTTTGTTATCAAGGCCATATGTGCATCCACGGCAAGATGTGGTATGGGCTGGTCAACCGACTGCCTGCGGGTCCAGAATGCATGCGGCTTCTTCTGCAAACGCTGCAGGAAGATCTCCGGGTCAAGCCCGCCGCCGTTGAACCTGCCGTCAATTACAAGACCCTCCTTTTTTGTCTGTGAGTAGAAGTACCTCGGGAAATCGGTAGCGGAGCCGTTCCATGTGTCAGGCAGGTAGATATAACCTATCTTCCCGCCGGAGGCTTTGTCAACAGCCAGGCGGTTTGTTTCCAGCCAGTCCATATAGCGGAAACTGTTCTCGCCACCCGCAGGTAAAACTGTCACTTCGCGGGCGCCTGCCATCGTCGGCTTCGAGTTCACAGTCAGTACCACCTGTTTGCCTGACAGGCCAACAAAGTAGCTGTAAACCTCCCTGTCTGCCTTAACCTCTGTATTGTTTACCCTGAGAAGATAGTCGCCCTCAGAAATATTTATACCAGGTTTTGCCAGTGGTGGCCAGGCCTCGCGAGACCAGTCCTTCTCCCTGTAGATCTTCGCAAAGCGATAGAGGTTATTTTGTTTGTCAACAGAATAGTCTGCCCCAAGCATTCCTACATTCACCGGTTCAGCGCGCCTTTTACTTTCACCACCGTAAACGTATGTATGGGATGTGTTAAGCTCTGCTATCATTTCACCGATTATGAAGGTGAGATCCTGGCGGCATGTTGCCCTGTCGGCCAGTTTTTCATACTTCTGCTTCATTGCAGGCCAGTCCTGTCCGTGCATTCCGGGCTCATAGTAATAGTCGCGCTCCATGCGCCATGCCTCGTTGAATATCTGCTTCCATTCGCTTACCGGGTCATACCAGACCTTCAGGTCGGCGAGCTTCAGGGGAGCGGGATTCCCTCCGTCTGCGGGCATCATTGATACACCTCCGTCCTTACGGAAAACAACTGTGCTTCCGTCAGCAGAGATTCTGTAATCATCTATCCCTTCTGCCAGGGATGATGCCTTCGCTGACTTGAATGACCAGGTGGAGAGGTTCATTGGTCCGTGGCCTGCCACCTCGAAACGGTTGAAGTTGCCTTCATCGCTGTTGAGGTAGAACAGAGCCCTGTCATTCACCGCAAGGTTCCGGTAGTTTCCTTTCTCAAGGGGAAGGGCTTCTGTACGGTCTGTAATTCCCTCGAAGTCAATCTGTACAGTAACGGCTGAACCCTGTCCCTGCGCCGCCGGTGCTCTCATGGCCGGCTGTGCCGCCGGGGTCTTCCCGGCTGCGGTACCTTTCGCGGCAGCGGAACCTTTTCCCGCAGATGCGGTTACCGGAGATACCACCGCCACTGTTGCGGCGCCGGGCTCCTCGTCGCTTTTGAACGGCATCAGTGATTTGCCGTCCTTCTTAAGTGTTATCGCATATAGGCCTGCAATCTTCTGGTAGACCATCTCCCACTCCAGGTCACAGTAGGTTGGTTCAAACCTGCGGTTGGAAATGAATATGATATGCTCTCCGTCATTGGTAAACACGGGATTGAAGTCATGGAACAGGCCGTTGCTGATGCAGTTGATATTTTTGGTCTCCAGGCCGTAGACATACAGCTGGTACATGAAGGCATCGTTCATTTTGGAGTAAACCAGGAACCGGCTGTCGGGCGACCAGGAGTAGTCGAATATCGACTTGACATCAAGCGAGACATCAACGTTCTCATACTCTTCCCTGTCAACTTTTGTTATAGCCTTTGTAGCGACATCGATGTACCAGAGAGTAAGTGTCTGGTCAGTCCATGCAATCTTTTTACTGTCAGGAGACCATTTAATGGTGTGGCGGTAGCCGGCCCCCAGGGATGTCAGTTTTACCGGGTCACTCTTTCCGTCAGGAACGATAAGATAAAGTTCATATTCTCCTGAGCTGTCAGAGAAGTATGCAATCCACTTCCCGTCAGGTGACCAGACTGCGTCCTTGTCGCGGGCACCTGATGAGTTTGTCAGGTTCCTCACCGGGCCTTCCTTTTCCGGGAGGGTGAATATGTCACCGCGGGCAACTACCAGCGCACGGTTCCCTGAGGGTGATACGTCGGCCCGTGTTATGTTGCGGCTGACATCCTTCATGAATGGGCGTCTCTCCTCCATGTCCTGCAGGATCTTTACCGGAACCCGTGCTGTGGCGCCGGAGGTTACGTCAAGTTTCCATATATCTCCTCCAAGTTCGTAGACAATCTGGGTTCCGCCGAAGTCAGGGTGCCGGATGTCGTACTCCCTGTGTTTCGTAACCTGTTCAATTTTCCCGGTACCGGGATCATATGACCAGATATTCAGTACCCGGTCGCGGTCAGAGCTGAAATAAATCTTTTCTCCGATCCACATCGGCCACCTGTCTGACCCGTCATAGTTGCTTATGTTGGTTTCCTTATCTGAGGCAAGGTCATAGATATAGATCTCCTGAGCCCGGCCGCCCTTATACCGTTTCCAGGTGGCATTATCCTGCGAGTCCTTGTTATAGGCAATCCTGCTGCCGTCAGGGGAAAAACTTCCGCGCGCGGCGTCATACATGATCATCTCCTCCAGCCCGGTGCCGTCAGGTGACACCATGTACATCTTAACATACCGTGAGGGGCTGTTGCGGCCGGAGGTGAACATGATCTTGTTTTTTGTGACATTCCAGCCTACCACCTCATCCATCCCGGGATGCCATGTAAGCCTTGTTATGTTGCCACCGTCGATGTTCATCACGTAGACATCGGCATTGCCGTCATATTCGCCGGTAAAGGCTATCAGGCTGCCGTCAGGAGATATCTCGGGGTAGGTCTCACGGCCGTCGCTGAATGTGAGTCTGCAGGCTGTTCCGCCTTCAGCGGGAACCTTCCACAGATCACCGCCGCTGGCGAAGACGATAGTGTTGCCCTGGATGTCAGGGTACTGCATGAAGGGGTCCTGGGCACCGGCATAAATTGCGGGTGCAAGTAGCAGGAGCAGGATAAGGTAACTGCGGCCTCTCCTGCGGGGAAAGCAATTCAAGGTTTTCATATGTATGCTAATTTTAAGATTGACGCTAATCGGTCACCACTGTCCACGGTCTTACGGACCATTCGGTGATGAGGCCGTTCTTTACGTAGGGATCACGGCTGACGAATTCATGGGCGGCCTCAGGGGTGTCACCCCGGAATATCAGCACCGCTCCGTCAGCGGGATCAGCAAGGGCGCCGGCCATAAACAGCCGACCGTCATTGTGAAACTCGCTCACCAGCCCCAGGTGATCACCGCGCAAGGGCGCCCGGCGCTCGATGTAATTGTCTACTGTCTTGTAAAATAGAATGTAATACATACTGCAATTATTTATTCGTCAGATTATCTGTTTACAGGAGAATTACGCAATGTGCATCCCTTTTGACGCCACAAGTTATGAATTTCACCGGAAGTAAACCGGGCCTGAATTGTTAATACCCGGACAAGACGTTTGAATTCTTTTTTGGAGAAAGGTGGCCGTGTAATCACTGAAAAGTTACTTTTACACACTGATTTAATCTCCTGATCAGCATATTGCATACAGGAGCGGTTCATAAACATCCATTTATCATGAAGGAAACTGAATTCAGGATTTACGGTTACAGGTGGGTCATGCTTGCCGTATATATGCTTGCGATAGCTGTCAACCAGATCATGTGGATCACCTTTGCCCCGATTACCAAAGATGCCACGGTATTCTACGGGGTTTCTGACCTTCAGATCGGGATACTCTCAATGAGTTTCATGATAGTATACCTTGTTGTTTCAATCCCTGCATCATGGATAATAGACACTTACGGCATCCGTGCCGGTGTCGGCGCCGGTGTTGTCCTTACCGGTGTGTTCGGCATGCTGCGGGGTCTCTTTGCAACTGACTATAACCTGCTGCTGATTTTTCAGATAGGTCTTGCAATCGGCCAGCCTTTCCTTCTGAATTCAATCACCAAGGTGGCTTCAAGATGGTTTCCTGTCAGTGAACGGGCCACAGCCTCCGGGCTGGGTACTCTGGCCATGTACTTCGGGATATTGCTTGGAATGAGTCTTACCCCGTTCCTGGTGAACGGCAGGGGCATAGAGGGAATGCTTTTTCTGTACGGTTCGGTGTCACTTATAACTGCCGCTGTTTTCTTTGTTTTCGCAAAAGAGCGCCCCGTCACCCCGCCATGCCGCCCAGACCAGGAGGAGCGTGCCCTTGCCATAGACGGGATGAGGCTCCTCTTCCGCAACAGGGATTTTCTCTGGCTGATGGTTATCTTTTTTATCGGTCTTGGAGTATTCAATTCCGTAACCACATGGATTGAAAATATCCTGAGCCCGAGAGGTTTTTCAGCCGAGCAGGCAGGCATCACCGGGGGATTGATGATTCTGGGGGGTGTCGCCGGCGCAATCATAATGCCCATCCTGTCAGACCGATTCTCTAAAAGGGTCCCCTTTATAAAAATTGCCCTCGCGGGAGCTACACTGAGTCTCGCCGGTATTACCTTCACTGAAAGCTATATCCTGCTCCTTGTGTCTGCAGCAGCATTCGGATTTTTCCTGCTCAGCTCCGGGCCGATAGGGTTCCAGTACGGGGCCGAGGTGACTTTCCCCGTGTCCGAAGGGACGTCAAACGGCTTTCTCCTCCTGATGGGACAGGTATCAGGCATCGCTTTCATATTCAGCATGGACGGGTTCAAGTCACCGGTCACGGGGTCAATGACGGTACCGTTATCCGTACTCTGTGTGCTGATGCTGATAAGCTTCATGCTCTCGGCACGACTGAAGGAATCTGCTTTCCTGACCGGAAACAATAAAGGCCAGCCGCAACTGAAGGACCCTGTCTTACTGACCGAAAACAATAAAGGTGAGGCACTATGAAAAGCTCAATTATCCGGTGGTGTGGTTCAGCTGCACTGTTCTGTGCACTTTCTGTATTTTTTGACAGTCCGGTTTTGGGACAGGCGGTCTCCACGGACACTCTGCCAACCAAAGATACCGGGAATATACAGGTGACAGCCCTTAAGGACAAGGCTGGTGCCGAAGGATGGTGGTATGCATGGCTGGCCGGGTACAGTGCCGCCACCGCGGGCCAGGGAGTTGTTTATTTCACTTCAGACAATAAAACCCTCCGCCAGGACATGGTGCTTGGTGCTGCAACTACCTTCCTGGGGGCAATGGGACAACTGATCACTCCGGTGCTCCCGAAGTATTCAGAATACCCCTCTTACCGTGAATATGCCTCCGGCGAGAAACCATTTTCCGCAGACCAGGCTGCCAGGCTCCTGAAAGTACTGGCTGAGAGGGAAAAGGAGGGGAGGTCATGGAAGACACATGCCATATCAGGGGCGGTGAACCTCGGCAGCGGGCTGATTACATGGCTTGGATACAAGCGCACCTTCATGGACGGACTTGAGAACTTTGCCATCAACACGGCAATTACCGAAGCACAGATATGGACCCAGCCCGTAAAGGCGAGAAGGGATTATGAAAAATACTGCCAGGGTACCGGCCCGGATACCCGGACCATGGCTTCATGGCGTGAAGGTGAATGGAGCTGGAACGTATACCCTGGCGGATTTTATGTAAAATATGTTTTCTGATTAACCGGCTGCAGAATCTTTTAAGTGATGAAAATCCCGATGAAACGGGGAAACAGATACAGCTTTTCAATGCCTCTAAGGGTGAATACCATCTTCCGTTCACTCCGTCACCGCAACTACCGGCTGTTTTTCAGCGGGCAGAGCATCTCCCTCATTGGCACGTGGATGCAGCGGATAGCCTTGCCATGGGCAGTCTACCGGATGACCGGCTCGGAGGTCCTGCTGGGAGTAGTAGGCTTTGCCAGCTCAATACCGTCATTTCTGCTTGCGCCGTTTGCCGGTGTGCTCATCGACCGCTGGAGCCGTTACCGGGTGATGCTGGTGACACAGATCATCTCAATGATCCAGGCAGGCGTGCTTGCGTGGCTCAGCCTCACCGGCAACCTGGAGATATGGCACATCATAGTGCTCAGCACGGCACTGGGTATCATCAATACATTCGACATGCCCGCACGTCACTCCTTTGTGATAAACATGGTCAACGGGAAGGAGGACATCGGCAATGCCATAGCCCTCAACTCGATGATGTTCAACGGTGCCAGGCTGATAGGACCGTCGGTGGCCGGGGTCCTCCTGGCTGCAGCAGGCGAGGGGGCCTGTTTCCTGATAAATGCAGTAAGCTATGTCTTTGTCATCGCCTCACTGATGATGATGAATGTGACGGAGACCCGCGAAAAGAAGGAGCGCACTCCCATGTTCCGCGAGATGAAGGAAGGGCTCGACTACACCTTCGGCTTTGCCCCCATAAAGCATATAATTCTTCTCCTTGGCCTGGTCAGTTTCATGGGTGCCTCCTACCAGGTGCTCATGCCGGTATATGCCAAGGAAGTCCTGGGGGGTGATTCACATACTTACGGTTTCCTGATGGGAGGCGCTGGTGCCGGAGCACTGCTGGGTGCAATTTTTCTCGCTTCGCGCGATACCGTACTTCGCCTGGGCAGGCTGATACCGGCTGCAACAGCCCTGCTCTCGGCAGGGTTAATCGCCCTCTCACTCAACTCATCCTTTTTTGTTTCGATGTTTCTTCTATTCTTTACCGGACTGGGTATGATGACTCAGACCGCTGCCAGCAACACCATCCTGCAGACAATCGCTGACGAGGACAAGCGCGGACGGGTGATGAGCTTCTATACAATGGCGCTCATGGGCACCGTCCCGTTCGGGAGCCTCCTGGCAGGGTGGATGGCAAAATGGATCGGGACACCCTGGACCATGTTCGGCGGGGGTGCCGCCTGCCTGATAGGAGCACTGGTCTTTTACAGGCGCCTGCCGGAACTGAGGAAACTTGTCAGGCCGGTATATGTCAGGATGGGAATCCTGCCCGAAGTGGCTGAGGGTATCCGGACTGCCACCGAACCCTCTTCCGGGCGGACTGATTGGGATAAATGACATGACCTGACTCGGCCTGGTGACGCTAAGATTTTATCACACGGGCCAGGAGGGAAGGAACACTTACCAGGTCATAGTCATTGTCATATATCAGGTACTTGTCCTTCCATATGGGATGGAATTTATCCTTGTACTCCCGCTGACCCTTGTAATGCGAGAAAGACCGGATTTTTTCGTAAGCAAATTTCATCGATTTCTCAGAGAACTTCTGCGGAGCGTCAAGGCCTGACATGGGAGCCAGCCCGAGGTTTACGAATTGTATTCCCTCCGATCTGAAGTATCTGAACAGTTCAACCAGGATGAAATCCATTATTCCGTTCGGAGCATCAGCAGTTTTTCGAAGCAGGTCATAGGTGCCCTCGTTTTTGGCATAATCCGGGATGATATTCAGGAACGCGATAATCTTTTCTTCCTTATTCTCAACAGTGATAACCGTCTGTTGCTTTATTTCCTTTTCAGAAAAGAGTCCCTGTGAAAAAATGATCTCTTTTCTGCCTGATGTTTTCAGCCATTCCTCACTTACCGTCTTCAGTTTCTGAATGAGTCCGTCCTTGATAGGAGGAGTGTGAATTTTCGCTGTGTAACCCTGCTCGGTAATTTTGTTGAGGGCATTCCGTATTGATTTTCGTTCTCCTCCTTCAAGTGTGAAAGAGGAGAGGTCAACAACGCCTTCCTGGCCCAGAAAGAGACTTTTTTTGGAGAGTTCAGCATATATGTCAAGGCTTTCACGGGGTACCCTGTAATAGATCTCCTTCAGCCCGTTTTCATGGCAGAAATCACGGAATGCGATTATTGTTTTCTTCATCTCTTCCCTTCCGGGCGCTACAGGATCTTCAAGAACAACTGCAAAACTTCCGGTTACCTTGTAGGATATAAAAGAATTCATATCAGTAGGGATGAAAAGCTGCTTGTCATAATAAAGTTTGAAATAATCGAGGGCTGACTTTCCGTATTGCTGAACGATGGATTCCGCCTTCATCCTCTCTTCAGGCAGGATATTTTTCCTGAATACATATGGACGGATAAGTGAGTAAAGCAAGAATACGATTGAAGCAAAACCTCCTATCCTGAGCGTATATAGAAAATCAAGCGCAAAGTTGTCGTGCGGCACCAGGTCAGGACTGCCCACCATTGCAAAATTCAGAAGCGTGTATTTTACTGACTGCAGCAGGCTGAAGTCGATCATAAAGTGTTTTTTATCAAGGAGATAAAACCCGACAATCCCATAAAGAAGCACAGAAGAGATCCCCAGAACTGCCGCCTTTATCCCCATTGACTGAACCCTGGGATTTGCCCTGACATAATACTCTTTTCTTGTGGAAAACAGGGTCAGGGTCACAATCAGTGCAACAAATGCTTCAGCATAATTTGCTCCCTTGGTGATATGTCCGACAGCAGAAAAGAGGCTTAAGGCTATTGCGGCCCACCATGACACTTTCAGCCCTCTGAGCATAAAGGCTGCGTTAAACAGAAGCAGGAGACCTGTTATCAGGACAAATCCGTTTGAAAAGTTTACAACATCAAAAAACAGGTAGTCTCTCAGAATTTGCAGTTTTTCAGGCACTGCAGGGGAAAGAACGGATATGATATTTACTATTCCGAGGGTGAATATCAGGAATGATGGCAGTATTCTCCTGAGCAGCTTTTCAATTTTGACCAGGAAACTGATAACTCCGGCAAACAAAGGCAGCCAGAACTCGAAGAACCGGAACAAAAGAGTTACAGCAACAGATTCTGTGTTGCTGAAGCCAGAATGAAGAAGAACATATGACATTGAGACCTCGATAGCTCCGAGGCCCCTCAGGAACGGAGATATAAGAAGGAACAGCACTGCAACGATGTAGGCTATAATTGCACTTGAGATTGACGGGGTGAGGTGCAATGCAGCCATTGAAACATAAACATGGGCTATTCCTGCAAATTCAATGAAGACAGAGACAAGAACAGTGTAAAGGAAGAATCTCGTTTCAATTTTGCTCTCTATTATTTCATCAATATGGGCTTTGACTCCCGGGAATATTCTCAATATTAACCTGTAGGCTGATTTCCTGCCCATTAGAGACTTATACAGCAGGTAAATCAGAAGAAGAATAAGCAAAGCTCCCAGTATTGCATACCATCTGTTCAATCCGCCGTCATTTCCTGAGACAGCAAACATGAATGCCGGAATGGCTACCATTATCAATGAGAGTATCCCGACGAAGCCATAGATGGAGGAGGCAAAATATATCTTCGATCTTGGCACCCCCTTATTTTCAATTGCCTGCCCGAAGAATGCCAGTGATGAAACTCCGCCTGCAGGGATAAATACACTTATGAAATTTCTTTTAAGGAACAGAATTATGGCATCCCAGAGGCTTAGCCTGGCATCAACTGCCGCAAATGATGTGACATACATCAGGCCCTGTAAAATAATGTATATCACTACAAGGGTGAGGCCGGCCGCAATCCATCCCGGCTTTGCATCAAATATCACCTTGCTGACAGTGTGCAATTCAGTTTTCTGGTGATTGAAGAACCATACGGCAAAACTGATAAAGAGCCCTGTCAGGGCAAACCTGAAGATAATCCCGGCGTTGCTGCTGAAAAACAGAGAGATTTTTTCCCATAGCCTGTTTTGGACTGCTACCGCAGAATTCTGGTTATCCATATCGTCAAAATGAGTTATGAGATAAAGCAATCATATTCAAAAATCTCATGAGAGAGTCAGACTGCTGATCTGTTTGGTGCAAAACAAAATTAGTAATTTGTGCAAAATGGAGTGTCCCTGATACTCTTATCGTAACCGTCGGCATAAAATCACTTTCCGTCGGTAAAATACAGCCGGCAGTCTAAAAGATTTTTCGCTGGTAACGGGCCATAATAGTTTTGTCTCATCATGTTTCACAAAATGAAAAGGATGAGAACAAAACTATTTATTACAGTGGCAGCGGCTCTGATGATTACATGCGCTGCCGTCACTGCGCA
>JAKAXP010000050.1 GCA_021816545.1 Bacteroidota bacterium | reverse complement strand
CAAGCTCCTTTTGTTTGGCCTGCAGCTCGGGCGTCATAACGCTTGCACGGCTGTAGACGAAATTGGTGACCTCATTGAATACCCAGAATGCTGCGTCAGCGCTGTATGTCATCATATCACCGTTGCCAACCTTAAATGACTGGGGTACATCGGTCATGCCGCAATACATTGGAGTGTAAACAGTGTAGTAGGTGTCGTCAACGCCGAACCAGATGATTCCGCCGACGGGATCAGGCAGCCATGAACGGCTCTGGGTGACGAAAGAGAAACCTGTCTGCTGGGTTGATATTGCCCTTTCATGCAGGTACATCTTGTCATCAACCTTCCAGCTCATAGGTCTCCACCGTACTGTGTTCGCATACGGGCCTGCGCCAAGATCCTTGGTCATGTCCATGGGAGTGTTCTGGTAGTAATCGCGCATGAGACCCATTACATCTTCAAGGCTGAGTTTGTTGTCCGGCTTGATCCACAGGGGCATCCTGTTATGCAGGTCATAACCCATCGCGTAGTTGAGATAATCACCCATGGTGCTGTTTACCTTGTTGAATCCTGACCATACCCGTGCATCGCAGAATCGTGCTCCGCTGAAATCAACCGGTGCATAAACATCACTGAAGCTGAAGTCAGCGTCAGTACCGCTGTACCAGCCGAATTCGCGGGCAACATTTACAACGTCAGTTGCGTAAACAGTTTCAACCTCGGGGTTGAATACCTTGTCTATCTCGGCTGAAGTTATTGAGGTGGTGCCGTTTGCAAGCGGAAAGGTCTGAATTCTTGCCTGGTTGGCATGTCCTGAGATGTAGCCGTCAGGAATCCTGCGGGCAACGAATGCCATTCCCTTTTTGCCGGGGCCCTTGCCTATGATCTCCATGATCCACACTTCGTTGGGATCGGAAATTGAAAATGATTCGCCTGAGCTGCAGTAGCCGTATTTCTCTGTCAGTGTGACAATTGTATGGATTGCTTCCCTGGCATTCCTGGCCCTTTGAAGTGTAAGGTAGATAAGGCTGCCATAGTCAATGATGCCATCAGGGTTTTGCAGTTCTCCGCGTCCGCCGTAGGTAGTTTCTCCGATAGCCAGCTGGAACTGGTTGATGTTGCCGACAACCGAGTAGGTAACAGGTGCCTGTTCAATTTTTCCAAGGAATTTACCCGAGTCCCACTCATATACGTCGACCATGGTTCCGGGTTTATACTGCGCAGCCGGCCAGAAATATAGCTCCCCGTAGAGAACATGGGAGTCGGCCGAATAGGTGATCATTGTCGAGCCGTCTTTTGTGGCTCCCTTTGTAATAAGAAAGTTGGTGCATGCATGGCTCTTCTCAGAAACGAGGAACATCATGAGAATGAGGCTCAGCATCAGCGATGTGATCTTCTTCATGTTTATCAGATTGAATTAAGTTACTGTATTTTAATCAATTATTATTCCGGATCGGTTCCTCCCGGACCGGACAGGTTCCAAAAATAGCATCTTTAATTAAAAAACAATACCCCTCAGAATCATAATTACCGAACTGATCCGGTCTGCATCGGCGCTTTTAAGGGTATACTCTGACTGCAAACGGGGATCACCCATGTAAATACCTTTTCTCCTGAAAGTCATCAGGCTCTCCCTCTGCCTGCGGCCCGAGAGATGGTATTCAGAGGCACCGGTGCCTGATGCCAGCAGTCCAATATTGTATTCGTCAATTCCTCCTCCGGGCATGATTATGATCCTGCCGGCAGCATCTGCAATAAGACTTTTTATGAGAGGTGCTCCCTCAATGGCGTTTCGGGCCTGACCTGAAGTGAGTATCCTTGAGGCTCCTGTTGCAATGATATCCTCCAGTCCTTTTTTCGGATCCCTGCAGAGGTCGAAGGCGCGGTGGAAGGTGAGGCTCATGGGTGCAGCATATTCAGCAAGAAGAGATGTTCTCTCCACGTCAATAGTTCCGTCAGTGTTGATTATTCCGGTCACGATTCCATCAGCACCTGATTCCCCGGCAATATCAATGTCGCGCCTCATAACGCTGAACTCAGTGTCTGTGTAGAGGAAGTCGCCACTGCGCGGCCTTATCAAAACATGTATTTTTATGCCGGTGTTGCGTTGTACGGACTCAATAAGCCCGGCGCTGGGGGTGACACCTCCTTCCGCCAGGGCGGAACACAACTCAATCCTGCCGGCACCGGCGGCCTCAGCCACAGTTGCTGACTCGACGGAGTCGGTGCATATTTCAACAACCAGCGACAATTCTTTCCAATGAGGCTTTGAAAGTACATATTATTTAGATAATATTGTGTGACCTAAAACATTTAATCAGATGAAACCTACACTAATGGTTCTTGCTGCCGGAATGGGCAGCAGATACGGCGGCAACAAGCAGCTTGACCAGGTCGGACCCTCCGGCGAGACAATCATTGATTATTCAATATATGATGCCAAGAGGGCCGGGTTCGGCAAGGTGGTCTTTGTTATAAGGCGTGATATTGAGGAGCAGTTCAAGGAAACTTTTATTAAGAGACTCAAGGATGTTATTGAAATAGATTACGTATTCCAGGAACTTGGTAACCTGCCCGCAGGCTATAAGGTGCCGGAGGGCCGTCAGAAGCCCTGGGGAACAAGCCATGCAATACTTGTTACCGAACCGAAGATACATGAGCCTTTCGGAGTCATCAACGCCGATGACTACTACGGGTATGAAGCATTCAGGGTGCTCTATAAATTTCTTACCGAAGACAAAAATGACAGGAACTACTGCATCGTGGGCTACCGTCTTGGCAATACCCTTTCTGACCACGGACACGTCAACCGTGGCATCTGCAGGGTCAGTGATGAGGGATTCCTGCAGCAAATGGTTGAGACACGTGGCATAGAAAAGAGGCCTGACGGTGTCTTCGCCCCGGATGCCTCCGGAAAAATCAACCAGTATACCGGTGATGAGATTGTTTCAATGAATCTCTTTGGCTTCAAACCCTCGGTCTACAAATACCTGAACATGGAGTTCAGCAACTTCCTCAATGAGCGGATGAATGATCCGAAGGCTGAACTTGACATTCCGACCTCTCTCGACAAATTTGTAAAGAAAGGGGAGATAACAATTCAGATCCTGAAGAGCACCAGCCACTGGTTCGGTGTCACCTACAGGGAAGACAAACCGTTCGTCGTTGAGAGCATCAGGAAGATGGTTGATGCGGGTCTTTATCCGGAAAAACTGTTTTAATTATCTGTATCGTGGGGTCTGAGACTCCGCGCTGCCAGCCAGGTAGGCAGATCTGAATACAGACTACCACCTGAACTGAGACCTGGTAACCGTGCTGTTGCCGCAGTTGTCAGTGACACGCAACTCAAGTGCATGTGTGGTATTCTCCTTTATACGGTTCTTCTCCGGCCGGCAGATAAGCAGGTCGTTCTTGGCATCATATTCTGCAAGCATCCATTCACCGTCAATGTACATCTCATAGCTACCGATGCCCGAGAATGTGTCCCTTATTGTGGCAGTGAACTGTGTCTTGCCGGTGAGGTCCGCGCCTGCGGCGAAGGAGAGACGGGCTGACGGCGGCACAGTATCGATGCTCACGGCATAGTCTCCCAGGCTGCTCAGTTCACCACTGACGAAGCCATAGCTGTATTTTCCGCCGGCATATGAGGCAACGCCCCTGCTGTTTATTTTTGCCAGGCAGAGTTTGTTCTCCTTTCCGGGAATCACCGAGTCAGGCCTTAATGAGAGCCTGATCCTGTCATGAACGGCAACAGTCTCATTATGCACTGAATGGACAGGGGAGAGGAAACCGGCCGGATTCTTTGCCGACCTGTAACTGAACCATAATGTGTCATAGAGCGATCCGGCAGGAAAATGTACCCTTATCCCGTCAGCGGTAAAATCAGCCGCCCGACCCCATGGAATCACCTTGTTGCAGCTTATCTCGGCAGGTAGCAGGGGAGGTTTTGAAAGGGCCTTCACCCTGAAGGTGACCCAAGATTTATTCTTGTGGGTATCTGTTACAATTATTTTGATCTCATGCTCACCGTCATCATAGAATTTCAGGATTCCGCGACCCAGATGGCCGTCGTACATTGACAGTTTGTCTCCCGGCTGGATATGCAGCCTGTGAATGTATTCACCCGAGTTAGCCCTTGCAGCATAGTCAATATGTGCGTTGATGTACCTGCTCTCTGCGTATGAAAACCTGTCAGCTGTGAAACTGAAGACCTTCATCCCGTCAGCCAGAAGCTCGATGGAATAGACCCCGCAGCGGTTTGGACTGTTGTCAAATGTGTCCCAGCACTTTATACCAAGGCCCACCTCCCCGTAAACAACCGGAAGAGAGGTTGTCGAAATCCCATATGAACCGTCGGTGGGGACGGTCCTCAGCGAGAGACTGCCATGGCTGTTATTGACCGCCGAGCCCCTTGTCATGGGATACAGTATCACCCTGTCGATGACCGGCCGCATCCGGTCACTGACCCCCAGGTCAAAGATGAGAGGATTGACGGGGTCTTCGGTGGCTGCGTCTCGCATTTCGAAATGAAGGTGAGGCCCTGAGGAACCTCCTGAGTTGCCTGACGAGGCTATCACCTCACTGCGGGTCACCGTGAACTGGTTTCGCTGGGGAAAGAGAGAGACTGTAAAACTCTTCCTGCTGTACTGGTTTTCCCTGACATACTCCTCAATGTCAGGACGGAAGTTTTTCAGATGGGCATAGACCGAGGAGTAGCCTGACGGATGCCGTACATAAAGTGCTTTTCCGAACCCCGTCGGGCTGACTCCGATCCTGTACACATAACCCTCATCAACTGCAAGGACATCCTTTCCCTGTACACCCCCGGTACGGTAATCAATCCCGGAGTGAAAATGATCAGCGCGCAGTTCCGCGAAACTGGCGGAGAGGGAAGGAGCCTCACGCATTGGGCTGATGAAGGGCGGAGTCTGGGAAGGCTGTGAACCAATGACAGTTGTAGCTGTTATAGCAAAGGCGAAGAGCAGTATCTTTTTGTTCATGGTAATATAGGATCTGCAAATCTAAAGTTCTGCCATCAAAGGGCAAACTTAATGCCGGCTTTTTTTGAAAAGAGCAAAAAAAATGTTACTTTTGTGTTATAGTTGTCAGCCATGAGTGCAAAGGGATATGAGGAGTTTCTTCTGCTCAGGAGATCGGTGGAGGCACTGATTGCTGAGCATGGGAAGCTGGTTGAGCTGACAGCCGGATTAAGTAACGAACTGTCAGAAACCAGGAGGCTGCTGGCAGCAAAAAACGAAGAAGTAAAGGAGCTTCAGGCAAGATACGAAAGAGCCAAATTCTCGGGGGCAGTCCTCGGGAGCGGGGAGGATGCCGTAACGGCAAGGAGGAGAGTGAGTGAACTTGTGCGGGAGATAGATAAATGTATTGCTCTTTTAGACAGATAAATATATAGGCAATGGATGATAAGCTTTCGATCCGGGTTAATGTGGCCGACAGGTATTATCCGTTGAAGGTGGAGAGTGAGAATGAGGAACGTATCCGGAAAGCGGCCCGGCTGATCAATGAGAAGGTGTTGCAGTACAAGCAGCGCTACGTTGACAAGGACACCCAGGATTTCCTGGCTATGGCGGCACTCCAGTATGTGATCAGGCTCACCGAGATAGAGGAGAAGGAAGAGGATTCATCGCTGGAAGATGGATTGAAGGAGCTGACCGAAAAGATCAACCTCTGTCTGTCAAAAAGATAGATACGCGTTCTTTTAAATAGCAGGATATTGCCCGCATTGTTTCTCTATTCGTTTTGGAAACTCAACAGTTTTTACTTTGGAGAAGGTCTTGGTTTGCCTAGGACAGGCCTCAGCCCGGTTCGCCGGACTCCCGATTCGTCGGGACAGTGGAAGCCCGAAGTATAACGGCCGCTCCAGCCATGTAGATATGGGGTTTTTTAAAAGTTGGAGGAACTCTGCGGGTTTTTTTATATAATTTAAAACAAACTTATGATCATAGCACAGATAACAACAGGGATATGCCTGGCCATCGGCGGGGCGGCCCTTATCGCAGGATCAGCACTGTCATTCTACCTGTGGCAGGTGATGCTGCGAAACAGGAGAAAGAAAATAGTTTCAGAAGCGGAAGCCGAAGCCGAGGTGATAAAGAAGGAAAAGATACTCCAGGCCAAGGAACGGTTTCTGCAGCTCAAGGCAGAGCATGAAAAGGTAATTAATGAGCGCAATAACCGCATTGCCCAGGCTGAGAACAGGATCAAGCAAAAGGAGCTTGCCCTGTCACAGAGGCTTGAAGAGGCACAGCGGAGGAAGAATGAAGTTGATGCCATCCGTGATAACCTGTCGCAGCAGATGGAACTGCTCGACAAAAAGTCCGAGGAGGTCGCCAAACTCCACCGTCAGCAGGTTGAACAGCTGGAGGCACTGTCAGGACTGTCAGCCGAGGAGGCAAAGAATCAGCTGATAGACTCACTGAAGGAAGAGGCCAGGACCGATGCCATGTCATACATCAACGAGATCCTCGATGATGCCAAGATGACAGCCACCAAGGAAGCCAAGCGCGTTGTTCTAATGGCAATACAGCGTGTTGCCGCCGAGACGGCAATCGAAAACGCGGTGACAGTATTCCATATCGAATCTGACGAGATCAAGGGGCGAATCATCGGCCGTGAAGGCAGGAACATCAGGGCCCTTGAGGCAGCCACAGGCGTAGAAATAATAGTTGATGACACCCCCGAGGCAATAGTCCTCTCCGGTTTTGATCCTGTCCGCCGTGAGATAGCGCGCCTGGCACTGCACCAGCTTGTGACCGACGGCCGCATACACCCGGCCCGTATAGAGGAGATAGTTGAGAAAACCCGCAAACAGGTTGAAGAGGAAATAATTGAGATAGGCAAGAGGACAACCATTGACCTGGGTATTCACGGGCTTCACCCTGAGCTCATAAGGCTTGTGGGTAAGATGAAATACCGTTCATCATACGGACAGAACCTGCTCCAGCATTCACGCGAGGTTGCAAACCTGGCATCGATAATGGCAGCTGAACTCGGTCTGAATCCGAAGCTGGCCAAGAGGGCAGGGCTTCTGCATGACATCGGCAAGGTGCCAGATGACGAGCCGGAACTTCCGCACGCTGTTCTTGGAATGAAGCTCGCCGAAAAATATAAGGAGAAATCTGAAGTGATAAATGCAATCGGGTCTCACCACGACGAGACTGAGATGACAACACTCATTGCACCCATAGTCCAGGTTTGTGACGCTATTTCAGGTGCACGTCCCGGCGCAAGGCGCGAAGTCATCGAATCATACATAAAGAGACTCAATGAACTTGAATCGGTTGCCCTCTCTTATCCCGGGGTGACCAAGACATATGCAATACAGGCAGGAAGGGAACTGAGGGTTATAGTAGGGGCTGACAAGGTTTCTGACAAGGATACCGAGAACCTCTCCTTTGAAATTGCAAGAAAGATCCAGAACGAGATGACCTATCCTGGTCAGATCAAGATCACGGTAATAAGGGAGACACGGGCAGTTAACTACGCCAAATAATGAAAAAACTGAAGATCCTTAACATTGTTGGTGCGAGGCCTCAGATCATAAAGGCCTCCGCCATCAGCCGGGCGATTGCGGGGGAGTTTTCAGGGGAGATTGAGGAGGTCGTCGTTCACACCGGTCAGCACTATGACAGGGAATTGTCAGAGGTGTTCTTCGATGAGCTCGAAATAAGAAGGCCGGATCATAACCTGCAGGTCGGGTCAGGGCGTCATGGCAGGCAGACAGGGATGATTATGGAACGGATCGAGGATGTGATCCTGGATGAGAAGCCTGACTGCGTGGTTATCTACGGTGACACCAACTCCACGCTTGCTGCCGCGCTTGCGGCTTCAAAGCAGCATTACCCGGTTGTGCATATTGAGGCCGGAATGAGGTCGTTCAACAAGACGATGCCGGAGGAGCTTAACCGCATCATGGCTGACCATGCCTCAACGCTGCTCATTGCACCTACCAACGCTGCATTCAAGAACCTGATGGCCGAGGGATTCCGCCCGGAGAATGTGGCCCCCTATTCAATCAACAACCCAAGGGTCTTCCTCACGGGAGATATAATGTATGACAACAGCCTGTTCTATGCTGACCTGGCTGAAAGGAAAAAGCAGGATTTCCTTGCCGGAACGGGAGTGGGGGATAAGGAATTCGTGCTTGTCACAATCCACCGTGATTCCAATACCGATGACCCTGAAAGGCTGAGCGCAATATTCAGTACAATAAGGGATCTGTCTGAGGCCAACTCCATGCCAATGATAATGCCGCTGCACCCGAGAACAATGATTGCGCTCCGTAACCGTGTGCCGGAACTGTATGCTGCAATATCAGACCATCCGTACCTGAAGGTAGTGCCTCCGGTTTCATTCCTTGAGATGATCCTCCTCGAGAAAAGGGCAAGACTGATAATCACGGACTCCGGAGGAGTGCAGAAGGAGAGTCATTTCTTCTCACGCCCGTGCATTGTACTCAGGAAAGAGACGGAGTGGGTGGAACTCGTGAGGAACGGTACTGTAAAGCTGGCAGATGCTGACCCGGTCAGAATAAAAGAAGCATGGGACTATCTGAGGGCCAATGAAGGGAACCTGCAGTATCCGGCTTTTTACGGAGACGGAAAGGCAGCAATTACAATACTTAAAGAGATACTTGCAGTTTTCAGGAGCTGAGTCCTTCAAGAACCAGGGCTGCAAGATTTTTAATTGCCGGTTTGTAATCATTAAGAAACTCACCCGTCACCCTGTTGCCTATCACGACGCAGATTGTAAGCGCTTTATGGTTAAGTAATTTTGACAGGCCGTATATGGCCGAGCTTTCCATCTCATAGTTGGTGATTCTCTGTCCCCTGAAGCTGAAAGAGGTTATGTTGTCATTCAGCTCATTGTCGAATGGCTCGAGCCTGAGCCGGCGTCCCTGCGGTGCATAGAATCCTGGTGTGGATATGGTAATACCCCTGGCGATGTCTGAAGCGATATTCTCCAGCAGTGAGTCATCGGCAGCAACGGCATATGGGTAGGCCAGCACATCAGGCCATTCGAGGTGGGTGGCCAGGGCGTCAGCAAGCATGTGGTCAAGGCACCACTCATAGCCCTCGTAGAAATGAAGTACGCCGTCAAATCCGACTGCTTTCGCTGTGGCAATGAATGAACCTACCGGCAGATCAGCCTGCAGGCCTCCCGTGGTGCCTATCCTGACGAAAGTCAGTGAACGGGGCTCTTCCACAGCCACACCAGTGGTAAGGTCAATATTTGCCAGGGCATCCAGCTCATTGATAACTATATCTATATTGTCAGTGCCAATGCCGGAGGATATTACGGTAATCTCTGCACCATGATAGTCTCCGGTCACGGTTGTAAATTCCCTGTTGCTCTTCCGTACCCTCACAGAGTCAAGCATTCCGGCAATCATGTCAACCCTTCCGGGGTCACCAACAATTATTATTTTGTCAGCAATCTCTCCGGGAAGGAGATGAAGGTGAAACACCGAGCCGTCAGGGTTTGTTATAAGTTCTGTTTTTTTCATTGCGTCTGGTAATAAGCTGCAAAAATACAAAAAATGTCATCCGTATGCCAAGGACACCGCCGGGCGTGAGAGCGGTTATTTTTTTGTTAATTTAACAATTGCGCCACTTTGGGTTACAGGGAGGGGTTTATCTTTGTTCCCTGACCCGAACCGTACATTTATGCACATCACACAGAGGTACATGAGAGCCTTCAGGGGTATTCTTACATCAGCATTAATTGGCATTTTCACTATTGGCGCAGCAATGGGTGCCAACCAGGAGAAGAAAAGAGCTGAAGCGATACGTACTTCCGGAGCAATCCAGATTGACGGAAAACTTGATGAAGCCTCATGGCAGGCAGCTTCTCCCGCAAACAGTTTCATCATTTACAACCCGCAAAACGGGGAACCATCATCTTACAGGACCGAAGTGCGCATTTTGTATGATGATGATGCCCTCTATATAGGAGCCTTCATGTATGACAGCACCCCTGACAGTATATTTACAGAACTGGGTCAGAGGGATGAAGGTGATATAAATGCTGATCATTTCTGGGTCGAGATCTCTCCGTTCAACGACGGCCTTAACGGTGACATGTTCAAGGTATCTGCATCGAACGTGCAGATAGACAATAAAATGACTACGACTGAAGACTGGGGGCATAACAGTGACACCTGGGACGCAGTGTGGCAGAGCCGGACACGGGTGAATGATGAAGGATGGGTGGCCGAACTGAAGATACCCTATTCTGCTCTCCGTTTCCCGAGGTCTGATACACAGCTGTGGGGGATCAATTTCTGGCGTGAGGTGCGCCGCACCAGGGAGACCTCATCATGGAACTTTGTCACCAAGGAATTCGGATCAACAATTGCCCACCTGGGCGAACTTGCCGGAATAAGGAACATTAAACCTCCTCTCAGGCTGTCGCTGGTGCCTTATGTCTCAGGGTACCTTGAGAAGGTGACCGGTGAAACCGGGCTGGGGACTTCATATAACGGCGGGCTCGATCTGAAAGTAGGTCTTACCGAGAGTTTTACGCTCGATGCAACACTCATCCCGGATTTCGGTCAGGTGCAGTCAGATGACAATGTGCTCAACCTTTCGCCCTACGAGGTCAAGTACAATGAGAAGAGACCATTCTTCATGGAAGGGACTGAACTTTTCAACAAGGGAGATATTTTCTATTCCCGCCGTATAGGGGGAACCCCTCACCTGATGAGAGATGTATACGATATGGTTGATGAAAACGAAACTGTCACCCGTAATCCGGCGGAGGTAAGTCTCATAAATGCAACCAAGATATCAGGGCGGACAAGCAGCGGTCTCGGGATAGGGATCTTCAATGCTGTTACCAACAGCACATGGGCCGAAGCGGAAAATTCCCTGACCGGCGAAACGAGGCGGATAATGACCGAGCCGCTCACAAACTACAATATGCTTGTGCTTGACCAGACGCTAAAGAATGATTCCTACATAAGTGCAATGAACACAAGTGTAATCAGGGCAGGAGAAAAGAGTGAAAATTTCTATACGGCAAATGTTTCTGCGTTCGATGCACTTGTAAAGACTGCTGACAGGTTATGGTCTGCTTCTGCCGGTGCGGCACTGAGCCAGAAGTATTATACCGCCACACCTACTGCACTTGGACATTACATTGGTTTCAATGCGGGCAAGACAGGTGGCAAGTTCAGGACAGACTATAACTTCATGCTCATGAGTGATACATATGATCCCAATGACATGGGGTACCTCAGGAACAACAATGAAATCAGCCATTCCGTTGACTTCGGGTACAACACATATGAGCCCATTGGCAACATTATGTCAACACGTACCTCTGTGGACATAAGTTACAACCAGCTCTTCAGGCCAAGGGCATTTACAGGGGCCGGCATTGAATTTGACGGCATGCTTCTGCTTATGAATTTCTGGTCATTCTCACTCAACCTTGAGTTTACCCCGTGGGGTGAAAACGATTACTTTGAGCCCCGTACCCGTGACATGTCAATGTATTACCACCGTCCGCCGGCATTTGAGGCCAGATTCAGGGGTGACACCGACAAGAGCAAGAGATTTTATATTGAGGCCAATGCCGAATATATGAAAGCCTGGTCAGAGTACGGGCAGCATGGTTTTGCCTGGTCTGTCGCACCGGAGTTCAAGGCAAGCAGGCGCTTTTCATTCGACTACTCCCTTGAGGTTGAAAAAATGTTCAATGATATCGGGTTCGTTCCCGGGAATCCGGGAGAGGGTATCACTTTCGGCAAGCGGGCCGTAACCACATTGATTAATACACTTTCCGGCGCTTTCATCTTCTCATCCAGCTCGTACCTTACACTTAGAGGAAGGCATTACTGGTCAACGGCTGATTATGACGGCGACTATTATACACTTCAGCAGGATGGCAGCCTTACCGACAGGATCTTTTCAACACCTCTTGACAACAGCGACGTTAACACCAATTTCCTGAATATTGATGTGGTATATACCTGGAGGTTTGCACCTGGAAGCGAACTTTCACTTGTCTGGAAAAATTCAATCTGGTCAGAGGGTGATGTTATAATCAGGGGTGGGTTTGACAATTTCACAGACTTGCTGTCGATGCCGCAGACAAACAGTCTCTCATTGAAAATTTTGTACTACCTTGACTACCAGAATTTCAGAAAATTGTTTAAGTCCAAGTAATTCATCTACAACATAATA
>JAKAXP010000368.1 GCA_021816545.1 Bacteroidota bacterium | reverse complement strand
AAAGATCAGCGATGAAACCTGTCCGTTAATTATCTTCTGTGCAAAATCATTCATAATAAAAGCATAGCCTCCGGTGGTCACCTTTGCCGGGAAACCGGCAGTGTAACTTTTTATGTCATCATGCAGTTTCCTTACGATCTTATTGTCAGGTTTTGACAGGCGGACCAGCAAGTGTGCCTTTGTGTTTTCAAAGTTCATTAGCTGTTTGAAGTCATCCGGGTTTCCGCTCATGTTATAAAGTTCGAACATCTGGGCAATGGCCTCACCGGATGAAGGTATCATATCATAGCCCTGCTCTGAAGGTTCATAAATAGCCTTGCTCATCTCCCTCACAACATCTGAAATGGAGAAGACACTCCCAACGCCCTCTGTCTCCCTGAGATGTCCAGTAAGTCCGTCTATCCCTTGCATCACGGCAGGATCCTTGATGTCACCGCTGATCATCACCGAGATCGTCTGGGAACCGCCGAACCTGGTATTTATAATTTCCGCAGCCTGTCTGACAGGATGTTTCCGGGGAAAGAAATTTTCCTGGTTTGTGTCTATTCTAAGGAAAACCACACCTGTGCCAAGCAGGAGGGTTATGACCAGTGACACAATGAGGACCCTTCCGGGATTGGCTGTGACCACTGATGAAATACCTGTCAGGGCCCTGGTGATCAGGTCATTCCTTTCAGGCTGCCGGGGACGCGGTTTGCTTCCGGGTGATTGCTGCATATAGATCAGGGCCGGAATCAGGAGCAGGCTCATCGCCAGTGCAAGGCTGACACCGGTTGCAGCAAGAACGCCAACCTGCCTTGCCGGAATAATTGAATGGGTAAGCAGGCCAAGCAATCCGGCTATTGTGGTCAGACCACTGAACAAGACAGGCATATTCAGTGAACCGGTTATTGACCTGACAATCTCCCTGCCAGACAGGGGGATGTCAGACCGTTTGAGCTCCTGATGCCTGGAGACAAGGTATATGCCGTAATTGTTTGCCACTGATATCAGGATGATGGGTGCCAGGCACATGATAATGGAGAATTTCCATCCCAGCAGAGGTATCATACCCATCGTCACCGCGGTGGAAAGTATAACAACCAGGAACGGAATAAGCACGCTTTTCCAGTCGCCGAGTGACAGTTTCAGGACAGTCAGCATAATTATCAGGGCAACAGGTATAAGTATCAGGGCATCGTGGTTCACATCTGAAGTGATGAACTGCCTGATGTAAGGTAGCCCGCCCGTGAGCACCCGGGCGTCTCCCTTGGTTGCAGCAATTACTGAATCAACCCTGCTGAGTGTCTCATGCTCGGAAACAGCCGGGTTTATTGTCCCCGTGATCGCAGCAGCAGACATATCTGATGAGACAACCACATCCCGGGCAAATTTGTTTGCAAGTATGTCCTGCCTCAGGGTTTCCATTTCAGTTGCCGTTTCCGGTACCCGTGCTATCAGCGGATCCACTACCATCATACCATCCCTGCCTTCGATCTTCCGGGCCGTATAAACAGAATTGACAGTCCCGATCCCCTCCATTCTTGAGAAAGCCCTGTCGACCTCCCTGACCTGCCGCAGGACTCCCGGATTAAGAATGGTTGAATCGGTAAACAGCACCATTATCATATCCTGGACACCAAACTCCTGTTCTATCGAGTCATTGGTGACCCTTGATTCCATGTTGCGGGGAATATAGTTCCTGATGTCGGGGTCTGTATCGGAGGAGGGGATAAGGAGTCCCATTCCGACTGCCAGGGCGACAGAAACTGATAATATCGCCCATCTGTACCTGATAATAAAATCTGTCATAATCTTAAAAATCTATCCTGATTGAAAAGTAAACCGCCTTCATGAAGTCATCTATAATATCGAACATGCCACCGCTGGTACCGTGATAGTATTCATAACCGGCGCTGAGCGTCACCCCGTCAGAAGGCTTGAATTTCAATGCAGGGCGTACAGTCAGGTCCTTCGATGTGAAGTTGTACACCGTGGTAACTGAGGGTATCAGACGGCCGTAAAGCAGGTCAGTTTCCAGCCTGAGTCCGGCAGAATGGTAGTATTCATGAAGCTGATTATTGTACAGCCTGTTGAATGCCTCTATCTCAAGCCTTGTAAACTCAACCGGGTCAAACCCCGGTGTGTTGAAGAGCTCTGCCAGCCTGGCCAGGTCAGGTTCAGTTCCAAGTATAGGATCATACGGTGAGCTGTAGAAATCAAGGACCTTTTTACCTGAGTACTCGGCTGTCAGCCGAACGGATCCCGGTGTCCAGTCAAAGCCGGCAACCCATTCAATCTGACTGAACGGAATCTCTTCGTTGCCTTCCTTCTCCTCATCAGGGACTGTAAGTGCAAATGATCCCCTAAGGACAAAGGGTGATAATACAGTTTCAAAGTCGAATCCTGTGCTGGTGATATTATATGGAACACCCTCTGCCGATATTGCCGGCTGGAGCGGATTTGTGTAATCGGCATTTGTAAGGACAAGCCCCGGCATCAGGTCAGGACCGTGATAGTATTGAAATCCTGCATCAAATCCCCTGAATGTAAAATCGCCCCTAACACCCCATGACCAGTACCCGTTGCCGGTTCTCAATCCCTCAGGCAACGAAACATCCATGGAGGGAGGCAGGGTTATGGGCTTGAAAAGCAGCACTGAAG
>JAKAXP010000367.1 GCA_021816545.1 Bacteroidota bacterium | reverse complement strand
CATCCAGGAAAACCGGGATCTCGGCCAGTTCATCATCCTCTTCGTGGATTATATCTGCAAAGGTGAGGTACATTGCGTCAGGTTCGACGGCTGTGCGAACCGCAACGGTTTCTATCCCCATTTTACGTGCAGTGCGCATTATCCTTACCGCGATCTCACCGCGGTTTGCAATCAGAATTCTTTTCAGTTTCTTCATTGTTTGGTGAATGTTTCCAGTCTGCAGTCCGCAGTCGGCTGATAAGCAAATTATCCATTTCTGCCGACTGCCGACTGGTACTGCCGACTTCTACTCATAGCGGAATATTTCCATGCTTGCGAGACGGCACCTTCACACTCTTGTTGCTCAACGCCGAGAAGGCTGACAACACTTTGGCCCGTGTCTGTGCCGGATCAATAACTTCGTCTATATAACCCTTTTCGTCCGCAATGAACGGGTTTGCCACCTTCTCGCGGTATTTCTTTACCAGTTCTTTCTTCATTCCAGCCGGGTCCTTTGCTTCAGCCAGCTCGCGGCGATACAGTATGGCCACTGCACCGTCAGGTCCCATAACTGCAATCTCGGCTGAAGGCCATGCAAAGTTGAAGTCGCCCCCCATCCCCTTACTGTTCATCACTATGTAAGCACCGCCGTAAGCCTTGCGGAGTATCACCGTTATGCGGGGCACAGTTGCCTCCGCATACGCGAAGAGCATCTTGGCACCGTTCCTGATTATACCGGAGTGCTCCTGGTCCTTGCCGGGAAGGAATCCGGGTACATCTTCAAGGGTAAGTATCGGGATATTGAAGGCATCGCAAAAGCGGATGAACCTTGCCCCCTTGACGGATGAGTCAATATCCAGGACTCCTGCCAGCACCTTTGGCTGGTTGGCCACTATACCGATTGTTTTTCCCTCAAGACGGCCGAAGCCGGTCACAATGCTGGCGGCAAAGAGTTCGGAGGTCTCAAAGAAACTGTTCCGGTCAACAATGAGGTTTATAACATCTCGTACATCATAGGCTTTGTTGGTATCATCAGGAACAATGTCACGCAGCTTCGGATTAATATCAGGGGTATCCTTTGACCATGAAGCCACAGGTGGATTCTCGAGGTTGTTGGAAGGCAGGTATGAAAGAAATTTTCTGACAGCGATAAGGGTGTTTTCCTCATCATCATAGATCATGTTGGCCACTCCGCTCTTGCGGGCGTGGACTTCAGCACCGCCCAGGTCCTCGCTGCTGATTTCCTCGTTAAGTACCTCCCTCACAACATTGGGCCCCGTTACGAACATGTAGCTCGTATTGCTTGTCATGAATACCCAGTCTGTCAGGGCAGGGGCATATACAGCACCGCCCGCTGCCGGGCCCATTATCACGGAGATCTGGGGGATAATTCCTGAGGACTGGATGATATTATTGAAGATAACTGCATACCCGTTAAGGCTTGCAATGCCCTCCTGGATTCTTGCCCCTCCGGAATCATTGATACCGATAAAGGGTGCCCCCATCTTAAGTGCCATCTCCTGCACCTTGGCTATCTTGCGGGCATGGACAATGCCTAACGACCCGCCCATGATCGTGAAATCCTGGGCGAAGGCAAAGACAAGTCTTCCGTCAATTTTCCCGTGACCGGTGACCACACCGTCGCCGTAGGCAAGCTCAACCTTCCCGAATTCAACCCCCTGGTCTGACGGAGTGACAAATGCGTCTATCTCTTCGAAGGTGCCTTCATCAAAGAGGAGAGCAATCCTTTCATGCGCTGTCAGCTTCCCCTTGGTATGCTGTTTCCTGATCCGCTCAGCGCTGTATTGCTTCTTCAGTGCTTCTTCCCTCTCAATGAATGCCCTGAAATACTTCCCGTTTATATCCATATGTTATCTGTTGACAGAATAGAGATTCGCAAGCTAAAATAAATGACATGACAAAAGTCATTAATTTGCCTCTATTATGCAAGCCTATTTTCGAACGAAAACAGGTAACGGGTCATTAATGTTTAAAAGACAGGCAGATAAATGCAGAACAAAATCTATTTTATGTACGGTTTGATAGCCTCAACCCATAGCCTGTAGCCCTCATAGGTGAGGTGAAGACCGTCGATGCTGCATTTTCGGGGAAGGTGATTGTTCTCATCTGCCAGAACGCTGAACAGGTCCACGTAGGTATAACCAAATTCGGCTGCAAGTGTCTTCAGCTTTCCGTTCAGTTCCATGATCTGGGGTGTCTTGTTTGTGTGGTTGAGTGCCATGCCAGTGGCAGGATTGACCGGCAGTACACTTTCAACAAACACCTTCGTACGGGGTGTCTCGTTCTTAACCCTTTCAAGGATTTTCCTGTAATTGGCAGCCACTTCGTCTGCGGTCATGTTTCGGGACAGGTCATTAACACCGATCATGATGAACAATTTTGCGGGCTGGAGTTTTGTTATGGCGTCAAGCCTGAGAAGGATACCTTCTGTTATGTCTGCGCTGATACCGCGGTTCAGGCACTTTTTATTACCGAGGAGTTCAAACCATTCGGCGCCGTCAGTTATGCTGTTGCCGAGGAATACAATCTCATTTTTGATATCAGGTAGGTGGTCATACATATCCTTGCTGTGCCACCAGTAAACTGAGAATTTTGAACTGTCAACCGGTGCTGACTGGTTCTGGGACCAGGAGAGGCAGTTTGCACTG
>JAKAXP010000366.1 GCA_021816545.1 Bacteroidota bacterium | reverse complement strand
TCTAACGGAAGAACATTCTGCCTGCGATGCTCAAGTTTCATTGTCTGTCGATTAATACTGTCACTAATTTACTGAAAAACATTTGAATTCGTTGCTTGAACAATTTGTTTTGACTATATTTGTCAAAATGAATCATTAAGACGTGGAATCCTTCGGTGGAAAAATCCGGGAATTGAGGATTGGCACAGGGGAGCCCCTGAGAAAGGTTGCCGCATTCCTTGATATAGACCAGGCCATCCTCAGCAAGATAGAAACCGGCAAACGTACGGCTTCAAGGGAGAATGTCCTGAAACTTGAAGAATACTTCAGGGTGGCTCCGGGAGCACTTCTTGTAATCTGGCTATCTGAAAAAATAGTTACTGAGCTGGGTGGTGAAGAGCTGGCTCTCGAAGCAATCAGCCTCGCTGAAAAGAAAATAGGTTACTCTCTGTCACCGCCGGTGACGAAAGATTTTGTAATCAGGAAAGTCAGGGATTACTTCAGGCAAAATAACAATGTCAAAAGAGCATGGCTGTTCGGTTCGTTTGCCCGTGGTGACCATGACCCTGACAGTGATGTTGATTTGCTTGTCCAGGTCCCGGAGAAAAAGTACCTTACCCTGTTTGACCTGGCTGAGATTAAACAACAATTGGAGAACCTGATCCGGCTGAAGGTTGATGTTGTCATGAAGAGTGCCGTTAAGCCTGAGATACTGGAGCGAATTACGCCAGAACTGATCCTGATCTATGAGAAATAACAGGATTACCGGCAGAGACCGGGAAAGAGTTTACCATAAATCAGATATCTGTGCCAGGGTTTCTGCCCCGTGCAGTTTTTATGAATACTTTTAATCAAAATATGGGAAATCATGATCTGGAATTATCTGAGACATAAGTGCCATTCCGAAAGGTATATTTTTCTTGCAGCCGTTTTTCTGCTATTCATTTCCTCCCTCGATGGGCAATCGAAAAAACAGAAAGAGGCACCTCCTGCTTATTATCCGCCTTACGGCGAATGGGAAAGTCGTCCACCCGAAACACTCGGAGCTGACACGGTGCTCCTTAACAATGCAATCAGATTTGCCATACAGAATGAAATAGATTACCCGAAAGACCTGCGTATACCAATACTGGAGGCATATGGCCGGGAGCCGGGATTCAGGATCATGGGCCCGGTCATCGACCGCGGAGGCCCTTCAGGGGTTGTTGTGGTCAAAGGATATATAATTGCCTCCTGGGGTGATATTGAAAAACCGGATCTGACCTTCAGTGCCACGAAAAGCTATCTTTCAACAATTGCCGGGCTCGCGTGGGATGACGGGTTATTCAATGTCACTGACAGGGTTTCACAATACGTCACTGACGGAACCTTCAGCGGGGCCCATAACTCCAGGATAACCTGGGAACACCTGCTCAACCAGACTTCCGACTGGTCAGGCACCCTCTTTGATATGGCCGACTGGGCCGACAGGCCGCCGCGGACCGGAACGCCGGAGGAGTGGCAGAGACGCGAATTGAGGGAACCGGGTTCAACCTATGAGTATAACGACGTCAGGGTGAATCTGCTGGCCTATTCCCTCCTCCAGGTGATGCGGAAACCGCTTCCTGTCATCCTGAAAGAACGTATCATGGATAAAATAGGCGCCTCAACCACCTGGAGATGGAACGGCTATGACAATTCATGGGTCACCGTTGACGGCCAGAAGATACAGTCTGTCAGCGGCGGAGCTCATTTCGGCGGCGGCCTTGTCATCAGTACCCTTGACCATGCCCGGTTCGGACTGCTAATGGCACGCAACGGAAACTGGAATGGCAAACAGCTCATTTCCGGTGAATGGATCAAAATGGCGACAAAACCTTCACCCGTAAATATCAACTACGGCTATATGTGGTGGCTGCCGGGAGGCCAGACCACAATTGAAGGTGCAAGCGAAAGCCTCTTTTACGCCTCAGGGATGGGAGGCAACTATGTGGTGGTTGACAGGGTAAGAGATATTGTAATCGTTCTGCGCTGGGTAAATCCCTCAAAATTCCCTGAAGTTACCGGCATGATAATGAATGCCATAAAATAAATTCCAGCTAAGATTATCAATATGATAAAATCTGAATTTTTATGGATCCGGCACGATGGTGCTCCTGAATCACTTGATTCATTCGAAAGCGCAACAGGTAAGCTTGGTGAGCCCGGTTATGTCTGGTTCAACTTTGTAAAAGCCTCCCGCGATGAACTGACCGGGCTGTCAGGGCCGCTGGGATTACATCCCCTGTCACTGGAGGACTGCACAGACGAGACACAGGTGCCAAAAATGGATGAGTTCCCTAATTATACATTCATCGTCTTCAATGCGCTGAGGTATGACCCGGAGGAACTTGTCTCGGATGAGGTTGACTTCTTCATCGGAAGCAACTTCCTGGTTACAGTGAGCGGGTATGCAGAAAACACACGGTTCCCCATACAGGGGATAATGCCTGTAATCGAGAGAAACAATTCTGCAATAAGGAAAGGGCCTGCATGGCTGATGCATCTTATCATAGACCACATGGTTGACAATATGGCTGACATGGTGGAGCAGGCCGAAGTGGATATTGACCATGCCGAGGAAGAGATACTTGCCTCCCCTTCGGATTTTGATCCTTCAAGGCTCACGTACCTGCGCCGCAACCTGCTGAG
>JAKAXP010000049.1 GCA_021816545.1 Bacteroidota bacterium | reverse complement strand
CTGAACCTTCGGGAGGTCATTTTCAGGGTAAAGAAGGATAGTACCGAATGCTTCAGCCTCTGCCCAGGGGTCTGACATCGTGTTAACCCAGTCAGATCCGAAATCGGCTGCACTCCTTATGTTTGCCATACACTTGTGCGCAGGACTGAGGCAGAAATCACGGTACATGACACCCGCATGCTGCGCGGCGAAGCGCATCAGGATGGGATGGAAGGGAATGCGGTCAGCACTCCCCCCGTCTAAAAATGCCAGTGTTCTTTCCAGTGAGGTCATGGCAGACATTTTTCAGACTCCTGCAACTCTTTTCTTGTATTCGGCAAGGGCTTCGTCAAGCCGCTCCCGGGCAGTGGTGTCACCCGGTACATTATGACTTGGGTGTATGTAAAGCTTAACGCCCCTGTCAGCAAGGATCTCGGCAACGGTTGTCACGGTCATCCACACGCAGGTCACAAAAGCCATAGTTGAGACAGGACCAATCTTGTCATAATGATTCTTCAGCTTCACAGAAGCATCCTCAAGCGGGGCACAGGTGTCAACCACGATGTCCGCAATGTCAAAAATTGTTTTACCGGATGTGTGCCTGGTCTTCTTACCCTTTGCCGCGGCAGCAGAGCCGAATACCACAACCTTCATTCCTCTTTTCTTTGACTCAAGGGCGATATCGATGTTGACATTGTTGATGCCTGAGTGCGAAAAGAGCCACATTGTGTCGCGCTGGTCAAATGTATAACCTTTCATTATTTCAACGCCGTAACCTTCAACCCTCTCGAGGAAGACGAACTGGTGCACACCCATCTCACCGGTGATGTGTGTAAAGAAACTGAGCGGTATCTCTATCATCGGGTGAAATCCGACAAAGCCGCCTATCCTCGGGTACATCTCTTCAATCGGAAGGGTAGCATGACCGCATCCGAAGGTGTGCACCCACCGTCCGCATTCGATGGTGTCAGCCATGACCCCGGCAGCTTTCCGTATATTTTCCATCTGTGTCTCCTCGATGTGTTTCATCACATCCCTGGCATTGTTCAGCCATTCAAGTGCAAGCATGTTTTACTGGTTTTATGTTGGTTTATTTATTTGATTTCAGTCTTCCAAAGATAGTGGTCGCAATCAGAACAAGGAGAGCCAGTTCCGTGAATGTAAATGTTGTAAGGTGTTTTATCCCATGGGTTTCAGCAACGATTCCCATGGAGTAGTTTACAAGCATATTGCCGAGCAGGGCAATTACAAACACGAAGCTGAATGCGGTTCCCGAGAGGTTCGGGTACCTGTTTCCCACAATGCCGAGCATCGTGGGAAAACCGGCTGCCATGCCTGACCCGAGCAGGAATAGCCCGGCCGCCGCAGGTGTCACTGACCTGCTCAGGCTGAACAGGAGCAGGGCGCTAAAGGTGATTGCAAAGGACATGTATAAAAGGTTCCTTTCGGCCATCTTCCTCAGCACCGACCCTATCAGCAGCCTCATCACGGTCATTCCTGCCACATAGGCCGAAAGCCCCATCAGTGCCGCCTCCTGCGGTGCAGCCACCTTTTCTATCAGGTATGTGGTTGTCCAGTTGTTGATCAGCCCCTCGAAGGCGCTCTGGAAGAAGAGAAAGAATGCAACCAGGAGCAGGGTTACGTCCCTCACCAGGGCACCTATCTGTTTCATTGATATCCACTCTGCCTGCTTTGCTGCGGGGAACCTGACAACAGCAAACAGCAATGCTGCTGCAAGGGCCAGGATCCCTGTTCCAGCAATTATATACTGGAACTCCACCGTTTCCTTCATCAGGCTGAGCAGCAGGGGCATTCCAAGGGCACCTATTCCGAAAAAGACTCCCAGGATACTCAGGTCAGCCCCCTTGCCTGTGGTGCTGATATCCGCCACAACGGCGTTTGTGGCACCGTTGATTGCACCTCCGCCCAGTCCGAAAAGGAAGACTGAGGCGGTAAGTATCCATGCCGTATGAGTGAAGGCAAGTGCCTCAAAGCCTGCGAACATGAGCAAGGCTGATACAGCAAGCAGAGTCCTGTAACCATACCTGTCACAGACGGGCCCGAAGATCAGTGACCCCCCCATGATGCCAATGGGAAGGATTGAAAATAGTGCACCGGCCTGTATGGAATCAAGCGAATGCCTTATCCTGAGGTCGGGCAGCACGGAACCGAGCATTATCAGTCCGACTCCGAAAAGAAGCATGCCAAGGCATGCTGACCAGAATACCAGTTGTCTGTTGTATGTCCCTTTCATTTTGCGGGTATGGTTAGCTTATCTGTTTCATAGCAAGAAATCCGGCACCGCAGACACCTGCATCACCTGCCAGCGCCGAGGGTTCAAAACTCACCTGCTTTATGCTTATGGGTTGTGCCCATTTTTCCGCTTCCTGCCTGATTGCAGGTATCAGCTCCACTGCCGGTCCGAAGACCCCTCCTCCGAAAATTATCTTTTCCGGGTTGAAGAGGCTCACGAGGTTAGCGGATGCCATGCCCCAGTATTCAATTGCCAGGTTGATAATGGCAGCGGCTGCCACATCTCCTTTCTTGTATGCACTGAACACATCCTGGGTTGTCACCCTGGCCTCGGAGATCTTTCTCAGTTCTCCGTGGTACCTGTCATGCCTTCTGAGGTACTCTTCCGCCTGGCGGGCGATACCCTCGCCTGATGCGAAATACTCAAAATTCCCGCAAATGGTGTACTTGCTTCTGAACGGTCTCGAAAGAGCCATCCAGCCTATCGCACCTGCAATGTCATGAGCACCGTGCAGCAACTCCCCGTTGACGGTGATGCCGGCGCCGATACCTGTTCCTACTGCCAGGAAGACCGCATCACGGCAACCCCGTGCATTGCCCTTCCATATTTCACCTGAGATGTAACATGATCTGTCACTCTCAATTATTACGGGTATTTCGCCTGTCACTGTTTTAATTTCCCGCAGCAACGGATAGTCATCCCACCCGGGGATGTTCGGTGCCCAGACCGTACCTGTAGCACGACGGCTGATTCCCGGAACGGAAACCCCTATTGCCTCTACACGATCTCCCTCGCTCTCAGATGCAGACAACTTGAGAGCTGCGTTCACCGTGATAAGTTTGCCTACCTCTGATCCCTTCCTGTTGTCAAGGGGCAGAGTCTCACCTGACCTCATATTGCCTTCACGGTCAAAGAGCGCGAAGGCAACCTTTGTTCCTCCAAGATCTATTCCCAGCACTGCCATGATATCACTGTTTTAGTTTTGAAACTCCGTTTACAAATATTCCCTTAAGCCTCATCTCATTGTCGAGGATGATCAGGTCTGCCCGCGTTCCGGGTGCAATTATGCCCCTGTCTGCAGCCCTGACCAGGCGGGCAGGGTAAAGAGTTGCCATCCTGATGGCTTCAAATTTCTCAATCCCTGCGTTGTCAATGCAGTTCCTGACTGCATCAAGCATAGTCAGCTTTGCACCTGACAGAGTTCCGTCAGGCAGCGTGAACCGGTCTTCCTGTCTCACATGTTTATATGCTCCCCGGTCATTCACCTCGACAGCATCCGAGACAAGAAAGAGCCTTTCTTTCATTATCTTCTTCGCGATGGCAATCATCTGATAATCGACGTGTATTCCGTCTGCGATGATGCTCGCGCATGCTTCATCCGACAGGAAGGCCGCACCCGGAAGACCGGGTGCACGGTGATGCAGGGGCGACATCGCGTTGAAGAGATGTGTCGTGGTTGCAATCCCCGCCCTGAATCCTGCTGCAGCCTCGCCGAATGTTGCATTGCTATGGCCGGCAGCGACTGTGATGGCATTTTCTCTGAGGATCCTTATCACCACCGGCGGGCATGTCTCAGGGGCGACAGTCATCATCTGTATCGTGCCTGATGCTTCTGACAACAGTCTTTTCACGTTTTCAGCCGTTGCCTGTTTTATCAGCTCCGGTGCGTGTGCCCCGCGCCTGGAGTGACTTATGAATGGTCCCTCCATATGCAGACCCATGACTGAAGGATCCGCGCATCCTGTAACTGTGGCGAAGGCTGCACGGTATACTTCATCACTGTTGGTTGGCAACGCGATGAGAAACCCTGTTGTCCCTGTTGCAACTATTGACTCAGTTATCCTGGCAAGTGCTTCAGGGTTAGGGTTGGAAGAGAAGAGGTAACCTCCGCCGCCTGCTATCTGCAGGTCAATGAGTCCGGCTGTGACAAGACCTCCTCCACAGTCAATCCGCCGTAAACCGGAAAGCCCGGCATCATCAGGCTCCGCAAATCCTTCAATACGGTCGTCATTGATAATAAGTACCTTGTCCGTCAGCAGTTCAGTACCGGTGAAAAATTGAGCATTATAGAACAGGGTACGCATATCTGATATATTTATGCAAAAAAGCGCCTTAGGAGGTTGGCCGAGATAAATGACCGCTTGCGAAACCTGTTCACAAGCTCTTCGTTGATAGACTGCAACTTCGCTTCAACCTCGCTGACCCTGAAGAATCCAAGGTTTCCGCTGTTACCGAAAAAGGCTGATCCGTAAACGCTCATCACAGTACGTCCGTCACTGTACCGGGCCTGAACCAGCTTTTTGCTCAGTCTTTTATACTCAGGGGCAAAGACCCTGAAGATCTTCCTGATTGTATTTCTTGATGCAATATGGTATCCGCATCTGTCACAGCGGCAGGCAGTGAAGAAAACGTTCCTGAAAACTTCCTTTGGTTCTGATGAACCGCAGTTGGGACACTCAATTCCTTCAGCCTTCTCATTTGCCGAGGTCTCAAAAAGTGCCCCGAAGCCGGGCCTGTAGGGAGAGATGACGTTGGTGTACTGCACCAGCCTCAGCGACTGCATCAGGATCAGCCAGAGGTAAATCAGCAGCAGGACGTTGAACCAGGGACTGAAAGCCAGGGCATCAAAAACGCCGTGCAGGAGGCTGGCAATTGCCAGGGCAATCACCACCGTGCTGAAAGGCTTGTTTTCCCTCTTGTACCTGTACCAGGCATATCCTATTATTACGCTGAATGAGATATGTGCCGGAGTGCTGATGAATGCCCTGTAAATCAGCAGGTACTCTGTACCTTCGCCTGAATTTGCGTAAAAAAAGTTCTCAATAATTGAAAACCCGAGGGCCACACATGACATATATATGATCCCGTCAGTCAGTTCGTTGAACTGCTTCCTTATAAGGGCATAAACGACCACCAGCCCGATAAGCTTGGCAAATTCCTCAACCGGACCGATGACAAGTATGGACCCAAGCGAGTTGCTTATAACATCATCTTCGAGCCCGAACAGGCGGAGGAACTCGTAAATGCCGAGGGCTATCAGTACCGAAGTCACCCCGCCGGCGAGGAAAGCCCACAGCATTGACCGGAATGTTTCCTTTTCATAAATGTCGAAGCTGCGGATCCATGCTATTATAATTACTCCGATCAGTGCTGACAGATAGATACTTATATTCAGGAAGCTCATAGAATGCCCGTTTAGTTTTTCCCGGCTGGATTTAAGGAGCTAATATACCGGTTTAAATGTTTGGTGTAAATTCAACTGTTCTTAATTTGTTTTACCGGTAAAAACATCTGCTCTGAATCTGTCTGCTGCAGCCGATGATTGGTTACTTACATATTCAACGCGGGGACTCAATCCTGAAAAATTTCGACTCCAGCGGACTGATGACCAGTGAGGTCCGGCCGGCCATGCTCCCGGAACTGTCATCTTCTGATATCCTTACCTGCCGGCCGGTTACGTCAACTTCCGTTATCCTGAGCGGCTGGCCGGTGATCCCGTTGACCAGTTCAAGTGTTTTTTCCTTTCCGGCCGTTTCCCTGATATGGATAATTAAAGATTTTCCGTCAGCGCAAGGAACTGCACTGATCAGGACAATGCCTTCCGGCCATCCTTCAATGAATGAACCCTCCTTCATACCGTCACCCTTTCCACCCCCGGGAAGGATCCTTGTCAGCAGAGGCACCCGCACACCCCATCCGAACCGTGATGCAAAATCATCCGATTTGTCGGCATCTGAGGTAATATAATATGTCCAGGAATGCCCACCGCGCTGGTCGGCATTGAAGTTAGTGACCCAGTAGTTGTTCATGGGCCATGAGAATATATTGGTTGTCTGCGGTGTTGCTCCGGCAACATACCTGCCGGTATTTATTGCCCCGAACTGCATCAGTGGCATCTCGTTGCTGCCCATCACTATCTGCATCCGGTCATTCCTGACTGATGTGAAATTCTGCACAGTGTACCAGTCATTTGAAGATCCCCTGATCTGGTCAAAACCTGTCTTAATAACACCGCCGGCCACTTCTGCAAAGTGGCTGCCACCTTCAAGGGCGAATGGAAAGGCGATGTAAAAACTCTCAGGATCGGTGATGCTTTTCTTGGTGATCGAAAAAGCCAGGTCAACCCTTTTTTCCCTGTTGAACAGCCTTATTTCGAACATGAATCCACGGGGTCCGATGGCGGTTTCCGACTCTCCGTAGAACCTCAGGCTGTTCCATATTTCACCTTCTGATGCAGAGTCAAACCAGACTGTGTCAAGCGGTTTGCGAATGAAGTCATTCAGCATTTTGCTCTCCATCTGTGACCTGTTGCCGAGCTGCTCCAGTATGAACTCTCCCATTCTGTATTGAGAGCTGCTGTCAATCAGTTCCTCAGACAGTTCCTTATCCAAAAGGGATATAACAGTTCCCTTTTTCAGGTCAGCCCTTATCCTGTAATACCTGTTTTCAAGAAGGCCGGGTATGGCAGTGGCGGTTGCTGCTCCGAACTCTTCTGGCTTTACAATCAGCTTCTTATATCCAAAGGGTGGTATACTGTCAATCCATACAGCCCAGTAAGTGCCGTCTGAACGGTGGGAGAGGGGCTGGGTTGCCAGTCTTGTACCATTGCCGTCGTAGACAGCGGCATTCTTTCCTCTTGGTACAATCTGGTGATCAATGTATACGGTTGCCATGCCCGATCTGCTCCAGTTCAGGGTGTTGAAGACAAGCAGCGACGGATCGGGCTCATTCCTGAACATGCTCTGAAGCAATCCCATAGCCGATTCCTGTATGGATGCCGTGCGCCGCACTGCCTCCCAGGCATATGACTCCTTGAGCGCCCTCTGCTCCATTGTGGGCTGGCTGTAAGGCTCACGCACACTTTCTGAGTAGCCTGTGGTATGCTCGGTATAGAAAAGGAGCGCCACATTGGAGAGGGAAATATCCGTGCCCGTTTCCACCGGGAGATCAATGCCAGCAACAGCTGCCATCGACAGGCCTGAAGAGGCTGCCATGAGAGAGGCTGATGCAGTTCTTGTGGCTGCCACCTCCCGTGCCGATGCCCCGAAACCGTCGGTCCACCAGTCGGGCCAGGCCCCCCTGATAACCGGAAATTCCCCGGCATGCTTTGATTCCATCCCTTCAAAGAATGTCTCTGTGGTTGAGGTAGAAAGTTTAGGCCACTCGAAAAGTTCATTCCATTTCACTATCATGTCACTCATGAATGTGGAAGGAGGGGAGTTGTCGGTCAGGTATCCCGAATGCTGGATTGCCATCTCATCGAAAGGATATCCCTTTGCGCCCAGCCCGGTAAGATAATTCAGCAGGTTGTTCTTGAATTTGTCAAAATCGCCTGTCTGTACCTCCATAACTGTATTTCCCGTCATGTAATGCTCTGCCCTGAATGTGAGCATGCGGTTGCCTGAAGGTGATTCCCACCAGAACATTGTCGGCCTGTCAAAGCATATAAGTGCGCGGTGCCCGTGGGTTCCCATGTTGAGGTATTTAACCCCGAGGCCGTTGAAGTAGTCATTGAGGCACCAGCCTATCCCATTCACGTCGTTCTGCATTGCCACTTTAACCGGGATGCCGGCATCCCTGATCCGGCCGGCGGCCTGAAGTGAAGCTGCCAGTATCTGCTCATCAGGAATCTCGTCAAAGTTGAAATACATGCCGGTGACCTCGATTCGTCCCTCACGGATTCTTTTTATCAGCCTGTCAACCTGGGCCGCCGGCCTGCATCTGAGATATTCATCTACAGGCCAGGAAGCTTCACAGGTCCAGCGGAACTGCGCATTTGCCGGGTAACCGTCAGTGGCATCACAGTAATCAAGGGCGTAGTCAATATACCTCAGATGCTCTGCCAGTATCTCGGTCTGTGAGCGGGTATACCCGATATCGGTGTGGGCATGCTGGATGAAGCTTATCTGCCACCTGCGGACAGGCTCAAGGGTTACAGTTGTGTTGGTGGTAAAATCACCTGCCTCCACCTTTATCCTGATCTTTGACGGTCTGGAAACTGCCGGAAGGCCGAGGTTGACTGCATTGTACCCGAAATCAAGCATGGCCCTCCCGGACAGCCTGCCGTTGGCATAAATGAGAGCTTCCTTTCTTTCCCCGAAATAGAATATTCCGGCTTCGACAAGTTGAAGAGGCTTACCCGAATTTTTAAGCATTGCAGGGAAGGCATTCAGCCTAACACCTGTTTCAACCGGTTTGCGATAGGTCATGTACCATGATGTAAGGTTCGCCGCGCTGCCGGTAACCTTCAGCAGGAGGGGCTTGCCCGGTGCAACCTGACCGGCCGGAATACGGAGGATCATGTATCCGTGCCGGTCACCGAACTGGTCAGTCATCACCGTCCTGAATGAGAGAGAACTCCCGGCTTCACCGGCCAGATCCCATGACTCCCTGCCGTCTGTCTTAAATGAGAATGCCGGAGCACCGTTTATGGCGAGATCCATTATAGCCGTGCCCGGTCCAGATCCCAGTGCGGCAACCCATACGAACGTGGCATACTTTTCTGAAATTTTACCAGGAACAGTTGCCGTTTCCCATTCCATATAGTCTTTGCCGTTGGTCGCCCTTACCAGGATGCTGTTTCGCAACCCGGGGATACAGGAATGGTATTCAAAGTCGAGACCTGATACCTTACGGGTAAAACCGTTGACCAGGTGATCATCGTTCGTGAAGAACGACTGTCCGGCCGCTGCAACCGTCAGGGCAGCAGCCAGGAATGCCATCGAAAAATGGAGTTTTTTCATAGTCCGGCTTTATTTGATGAATGCCTTTACAATTACTGCCTCACTGTCGGAAAGATTTGTCACCCTGATACCGCCGGCAGCGGCCGGTATCACATAGGTCTCCGCATAGCTGATGACCTGGCTCATGCCGTTTTGTGTCTCAACCAGTATTTTTTCACCCTCAACGAGGTTCATGACAAGGCACCTGTTTTCAGTAAGAATTTGTACTGATGTTTGAATATGATACCTGCAGACGTCGTAAAGGTGTGTCTCATGAGTCGGCAGGTGCCACAGCTGCCATCCGGCCCCTTCTTCAAGCAGTGCAGGCTTCGATTTCAGTTTTTCGGTTACATGATTACCCTTCCTGTCAAAGAACAGGTTATCCATTGCCCTCTCTATGTTCAGATCGCGAGGCTGGCCGTTAAGGTCCTTCCGGAGCCAGTCGTACATCTTGAAGGTGAATATGTAAGGGGTGGTGCTTATTTCCAGGACAAGGTTATTCTTTCCCGAGCCGTGCACAGTACCGTAGGGGATAAGGAAGAGGTCGTGCTTCTCCGAAGGATGGCGCATTACGAACCTGTCTGCATCAAAGGGTGTCTGCCTGTCGCGGCTCTCTTCCAGGGAGGTCTTGAAATCCGCCGGGTCAACATCATCCCTGAATCCCAGGAAAACAGTGGCATCCTCCTTTGTATCAAGGATATAGTATGATTCTTCCTGGGTGAAATCCTCACCGAAGTGTTCTTTTGTATACCCGGGCCTGGGATGGCATTGCAGCGACAGGTTGCCGCCGTCGAAGGTGTCAAGGAAGTCAAACCTGATCGGGAAGTTGGTTCCGAACCGGCTGTGACAGTCGCCCAGAACCGCCTCCGCTGCAGTGTACATCAGGCTGTCAAATGATACCTCAAGCAGGAGGGATGAGCTTTCCAGCAGCAGGCCGTTCTCGGGTGTTATCAGTTCAAATGACCAGGCATAGTTCGGTGCCTCCATGCTCAGTCCGCGTATATTTTCCTTTATCCAGGTGCCTCCCCAGGGACCCGGTTCAAACCAGGGCCTGACCCTGAACATGTTCCTGCTCATTGCTGTCAGTGCCTCCCTGAGGGTGTTACCCTCAGCCCATACAGGGTTGTCATCACGCTGGGCATCAACAATCAGGTTCACCGACCCAAGAATGGCGGCCTTGTGCCTGTTGAGCACCGGCCAGTCGATGAAATAGGAACGCTTGTACATTTCCTTTGGCCCAGACAGTTTCTTTATACCGGGGTAGGTGACGAACCCTTCCTGCGCCCTGATGCCGAGGTTGGTCACAGCCCCTTCCCGAGCCCTGTACTGCAGCTCGTTCTTTGGGATGTCGGCATAGACTGTGAGCCCTTCCCAGCCGGCAAGGGATGCTCCCGGACCGGCAAGAATGTTGATGTCAGAATCAGGGTCAGGGGTAACAGCAGTCAAATCCTCCATCTTGAAGAAATCAGCCAGGTTAAGTTCGCATATTTTGCCGAAAAGAGGGTCATCACCGCCTGACCATGGTGAAGTCATCTCCATGATGACCTTTTCAGGCTTAAGAAAATGATCGGTTTGAATCCATCTGACCCTGATCCCATTCTCACCGGCAACAGTCATGAACTCATCTTTAAACCGGTTCCAGGATACCCCGGTGTAGCCGTCAAATATCACGACGCTGTGTTCAAGGAGCCTCTCTGCCATCGACCTGTACCCGGCATGGATCAGCCCTTCACCAAGCCTGAAGGCAGGCCAGATATCATAACCTTCATCCGGTGAGGGTTTCCTCAGGGGCATCGGCTGTTGCCATTTTCCGCGCTCGTGTTTCTTCATGGCAGGTCCGCCTTCAGTTGTTTCCTATCTGTATTCCTGCTTCCTTTCCAGGAAGAGGTCCTGGAAATCAAAACTGAAATCTGTCAGCGGGGAGATTGCCTCCATGGTGAAGGAGGCCGGTTTCCCGTCCCGGTCAAGGGTGAACACCGCATAGGCATCCGCATTGAAGCTTCTGTCATCCCATTTCACAATAAATGTGTTTGCTGTGTAATGAAACATTTCACCCCTCATGCGCGGCGATTTGACAGCCCTGAACCTCAGCTTGCCGTTCTCATCACTGATGACTACATCACCGAACCAGGCATCAGAGTAGATTCCCTCAATTCCTGTTAAGACAGCACCTGCGTTTGACTCCTTTCTCCGCTCCTCCACCGTTGCCCATATCCTGTCAGTGACCGCCCTTGCCTCCGTCTGTTGCTTCAGTAACCTGGCCTTCAGCTCTTTCACCCGGTCAAGGTTGCGGATCCCGAGGTAACCGTCTATGATGCTGTTCGTGATTGCAGTAAAAGCAGAAACCTCCTCCTGGTTTGTAAGCACAATGATTCCCAGTTTAAGCTCCGGGATCATCGTGACCTGCGTCACAATGCCGGAATGGCCTCCTGTATGTGATACCTGGAGGTATCCGTTTATATCCGACAGGTTCCATCCAAGTCCGTAAAAAGCAAAATTGGTTCTGTAAGGAGTTTCCCGGCCAACCGGCTTCACAGTCTGCGGTGTCCACATCTCCCGGTGAACATCCTCGGAGAATATCTTCTTTTCCGGGCCTTCACCGTAGCGGCCCCGGTTCAGTTGCATCATTACCCATTTGCTCATGTCACTGACATTGCTGTAGATGCCTCCCACGGAGTTGTGCCGCTTGGCCTCCTGCTTTGGCACCACCTGCAGCCTTCCGTCAACGGGTACATGAGCATCAATTATATTGGTGCGGTCTTTTATTCTCCTGAAAGAAGCAGCCGATTCGTTCATCCCCAGCGGTTCCATGATCCGTGATTCCACGAATTCCTCCCAGCTCTGCCCTGACACCCTTGCCACAACTTCACCGGCAATTATGTAGAGCATATTGTCATAGTCATACCTCGTCCGGAAAGGCGATTTCTGCTTCAGGTACCTCAGGTTATGAATTATCTCTGCTGTTGAGAAATCGGCCGAATCAGGCCAGCCCATCAGGTCACCGGCTCCTTCTCCGAGGCCGCTGCGGTGGGTGAGGAGGTCCTTTATGATGAAGTCTTCCGTGACATATGAATTGTACAGCCTGAACTCAGGGATTATCTCTGTCACCTTTGTATCCCACCGCAGCTTTCCTTCATCAACAAGGATACCCAGGGAGGCAGAGGTGAAGGCCTTGGTGTTTGAGGCAATTGCGAACAAGGTGTGTTCATCTGTCTTTTCGCCTGTGGCGATGGAGCGAACCCCGTAGCCCTTCATGTGGATCACACGGTTATCCTTAACCACCGCCACGGCAATGCCGGGGACATTGAATTCCTGCATCACCCGCTCCGTCA
>JAKAXP010000365.1 GCA_021816545.1 Bacteroidota bacterium | reverse complement strand
CGTCAGGCCGAGTATCGGCGATACGGTGACGCTGAAGAGAGAATCGCGGTAATATGCTGTGGCAGGACTGAGCAGCAGCTTGAATTTGCCGTCCGGCTCGCCGTTGCTGTAGATATTCAGCCAGAAGTCGAGCTCCTTCTGCTGGCGTGGAGTGAGGTGACGGCTTTTATCAGCGATCGCTCCCTCGTAAGTGCCGGTCATTTTGTCGCCGCTGACAACCCCCGGGGCCGAATTTTCGGCAATAACAACTGCTCTGCCCGGCTCTGTCTCCCGGTTTTCATCCGAAGCCTCTGCCCAAGCGGCAGCCTCTTTGAGTTTCTTTCTGATCATCAGCCTGTTATACGGCTTTACCACCCCGTTAAGCGTGATCACCCCGTCAGTAGCCAGCTCATCGAGAAAGAGGTAAACGGCCTCGTCGCCCACCGGTTCAGGTATCATCTGCGCGGCAGACGGTGCGCTCCAACACAATATAAGCAGTGTTGATAAAGTTACTATGTATGTTGAATAGTTCACAAAATGAGGCTTTCTGCAAATATAACGCTTGTAGCAAATTTGGGGCATACTGTCAATAAACTATAGTAAAATGAACAGGGGGAAATTTCGCGTAATAACGCTTAGTGCTGACATCCTGATACTTGCACTGTCATTTGTGCTGATGTCGATGCTCAAGCCGGCAGGCCTGAAGGCATACATGATGTCTCATATTACGTTCTTCGTGATACTTGCGTTTGTATGGCTGGTGGTCTCTGCCGTCAGCGGGAAGATAGGCCGCGGGCGTATCGTGAATCTCAGGACACTCTTTTCACGTGTCCTCACCGCCAACCTGATTGCCACAAGTATTGTTGCACTTTTACTGTTCGCAATGCGCGACCTTGGTTATTCAAGACAGGTATTTTTTGGCACGGCAATCACAGCCACCTTTCTGGAACTGGTTCTTGGAAGCGTCTATTTTGCTTTCAGGAAGGCACCGCTGATCACCCCTGCAGAGATAAGGCTCACAGAACGTGAACTTGTTGCCCGCTCACATCCAAGTGATGCCAGTGATATCATCCCTGACCCCGCACTGACAATGCGGCTCCAGGAGGGCTGTTCCAGGTTGCGGGCAGAGGCGCTGTCATCAATGGTAGCCCGGGAAGATGCAGCGAGACTGGCAATTGTATCAACATCAGAAGCGTTCAATATTCAGAATCTTGAGCATGATCAATATACCTGCATTATCAACCTCAAACCGCTGAACAGCATCAGGAAACTCGACAGTTTCCTTGATACCGTCAACGGCAGGCTTTCAGGTGATGGTCTTTTCCTTTGCTCGGTGGAGACACTGGAACAGCGTGCCGTAAGGCTCAGGGAAAAGCTTTCGCCGGTGGTCTGGTACCTGGTTCTTGTACCTGATTTCATTGTAAACAGGGTTCTCCCCCGTCTGCGCCTCACACGCCGCCTCTGGGAGTTCTTCACAAAAAGCGCCAATCCTCCGTTTTCACGCGCTGAGGCACTGGGGAGGCTCAGTCGCGCCGGTTTCGCCATCAGGCAGGAGAAGTTTGCGGGCAACATGCTGTGCATCAAGGCCGAGCGTCGCTCTGCGCCTAAACCTGTCAACGAAAACGGTTACGGCCTGATCATATCGCTGCCGAGAATCGGTCGCGACGGCCGCACATTCAACGTTTACAAGCTTCGCACAATGCATCCTTATTCGGAGTACATCCAGGATTATGTATACGGACTGCACTCCATCGCCGAAGGCGGTAAGCTGAAGGATGACTTCCGCGTTACAATCTGGGGACGTTTTGCAAGGAAGGTGTGGCTTGATGAGCTGCCGATGATCGTGAATATACTCAAGGGCGACATCAAGCTGTTTGGCGTGAGACCGCTATCCAAACATTATTTCAGCCTCTATGACGATGAACTGCGGAGCCGCCGTGTGCAGTACAAACCGGGCCTCCTGCCTCCGTACTACGCTGATCTGCCCAACGGCCTGGATGCCATCCAGCTCTCCGAGATGAAGTATTTTGACTCATGGGACAGGAACCCGCTGGGAACGGACATCCGCTACCTCGCCCGCAGCGTTTACAATATATTCTTCAGGAACGCGAGGTCAGCGTAAAGGTCTGAAAGTCGGAAAGTCTGAGAGTCTAAGAGTCCTTTTTCCGGACCACCAGACCCTTGTCCGCCTGCTGGCGGATGAGACCTTCAGACCATCAGACAAAGAAAGGCCAGGTATATCCCCTGACCTTCAGACCCTTGTCCGCCTGCTGGCGGATGAGACCTTCAGACATGAGACATTCAGACTAAAAAAGGCCAGGTATATCCCCTGACCTTCAGACTCTCGTCCGCCTGCTGGCGGATCAGACCCTCAGACCCTCGGACCTATTTCTGCTTCAGCTTTGCTTCCATGCAAAGGGTGGCGTGGGGTACAGCGCGAAGCCGCTCCTTGCTTATCAGCTGACCAGTCTCACGGCATATGCCGTAGGTCTTGTTCTCAATGCGAACCAGCGCTGCCTGCAGGTGCTGAATGAACTTCAGCTGCCGTTGCGCAAGCCTGCCGGCCTCTTCCTTTGACAGCGTGGTGGCACCCTCTTCCAGTACCTTGAAGGTTGGCGAGGTGTCCATTGTATCATTGTTGTCCTCATGCGTTATGCTTGCCTTAAGCACATC
>JAKAXP010000364.1 GCA_021816545.1 Bacteroidota bacterium | reverse complement strand
CAATCCTTATTGCCAGGAGAGCAGGATTCCGGCCATTGGCTTCATCCTTTTCAATAATTGAGAGTGATTTTATAAATTGTCCGGCATAGGGGTCTCCTTCAGAGGACGGAGCAATGTATTTCCTCCTGTTGGCAGAATTATTTGTCCTGAAATCGCCGGGATTTATCACCACCACCCTGATATTGAATTGTTTTACCTCCATCCGGAGAGCCTCGCTGAATCCCTCCACTGCAAACTTTGCTGCTGAATAGTAGGGTTGGAACGGCAGCCCCATCAGCCCTCCTATTGAACTGATGTTTATGATCACTCCCCCTCCGGCAGCCCTCATTACAGGTAATACCTCACGTGTAAGAAGAACGGGACCCGTGAAACTGGTTTCCATCTGAAGCCGGAGATAATCTGCGGGAGTTTTTTCCGCCGGGCCGCCAGTATGCATCCCGGCATTGTTTATCAGAATATCTATCCTGCCCTCTTTTTCAACCACAGTCCCCACCGTCCTCTTAATGGACTCATGATCAGTAAGGTCCATATTTAATATACTGACACCCTTCAATCCTTCAGACGGAGTTCTCACCGTTCCATACACTGTATGCCCCTTTGCTCCGAGGAGTGCGGCAGTCTCACGGCCGAACCCGGATGAGACGCCCGTAATGAGTATTACCTTGCCCATTGGCAGTATTTTTAAGTTTGTGGCCCGGCTCAGTTACCGGTGTTAATTATACCAAGCGACTTTGCAACCCTGGTGATCCTTTCAATTGAGATATCCACCTGCTCCTTTGTATGGGTGGCCATAAGCGAATAACGGATAAGGGCGTCATCCTTCGGCACCGCCGGCGAGACAACCGGGTTCACGAAGATCCCTTCACCAAGAAGCTGCTGGGTGAGCATCAGGGCTTTTTCATTGTCCCTTATAAACAACGGAATTATCGGTGACTCCGATTTGCCCGTATCGAACCCCATTGCCCGGAATCCGCTCTGCGCATAGCGGGTTACATCCCATAGATGGCTGATCCTCTCAGGCTCACTCATCATTATTTCCATGGCAGCAAGTACCGAAGCAGCAGAAGCCGGAGTCATGCTTGCACTGAAGATTAGCGACCGGGAGTTGTGCTTGAGCCAGTTGATCGTATCCCGGTCAGATGCAATGAACCCACCCAGTGAGGCAAGTGATTTTGAGAATGTCCCCATTATAAGGTCAACACTGTCTGTAAGGCCGAAGTGTGAGGCGGTCCCCCTCCCGCTCTCCCCAAGTACCCCGGTTGCATGGGCATCATCTATCATTATCGAGGCATCATATTTTTCAGCAAGTTCAACCATTTCGGGGAGCTTTACTATGTCGCCTTCCATCGAAAAGATCCCGTCAGCCACAATCAGCTTGAGACTCCCGGGTGTACACTGGCTGAGTCTTTTCTCCAGGCTGCGCATGTCATTGTGTGCGTACTTCAGGACCTTTGAAAAAGAGAGCCTGCTTCCCTCTATGATTGAAGCATGGTCCAGTTCGTCAAGCAGAATATAGTCGCGCCTGCCGGTAAGGGCTGACACAACCCCAAGGTTAACCTGAAAACCGGTACTGTAGCAAAGGGCACCCTCCTTCCCCACCATTGCGGCAATCTTTTCCTCGAGCTCAACATGAATATCAAGGGTCCCGTTCAGGAATCTCGATCCGGCACAACCGGTTCCATACTTGTCAATTGCGTTCTTTGCCGCCTCCTTTATCTTCGGGTGATTTGTCAGACCCAGATAGCTGTTCGATCCAAACATAAGAACACTTCTGCCGTTGATTCGGACAACGGTGTCCTGGTCAGATTCGATTGTCCTGAAATAGGGATAGATGCCTGCCTGCATCGCCTTCTGGGGCAGGTCATACCCTGTAAAGGCCTTCTGGAGTTTTTTCATGATCGTATTTCCTGTTAAAACACTGCGAATTTAATTAATTGCACATTTCTGCAAGATAGTGCAAAAAGGAATGGGGCAACAGCGAACGAAGAATACCATTTTATGCTTATTTCTCAGTCCCGAAATGTCCGCATATTTGCATCCGTCATTGCATAAATGTAGTAATCAATCCTCTGCACGGGGAGTAAAAAACAAGGTATGACAAACAACGGTAAATCACCAGCAGTTAAAAAGTTCAGCCTGGGGCAGGACTGGGCGTCAGTTGTTGCAGGGTTCATCCTGATCATTTTTGTGGTTTTGACAGGGTATGCCATTGCCACCCCCACTTTCGGCGGCAAAGCCGGATGGAACGGTGATCATGATTTTTCCGGAATGTTCGGCGCAACCTCACTGTGGACTTCGGCTCTCTGGACATTTGTGATTTTTGCGATTGTTGCCGTCATGGGGATCCTCCTCAGCGGTGAAAAGATCAAAAAGTATTTCACAGGCTTCATTGCAATATTCCTGCTGGTCATTATTGCCCAGTTTGTTTCGTCCTATGCAGGGTTCAAGAATCTCGGACTTGAAACGGTGCTGTTCTCACTTGTGATAGGCCTTCTCATCGGGAACCTTGTCAGGCTTCCGGAATGGCTCCGTTCAGGGGTGCAGACCGAGCTGTATGTAAAGATCGGCCTTGTGCTCCTTGGTGCAACGATACTCTTCAAGGATATTCTCTCCGCCGGCTCTTTCGGACTTATACAGGCTGTAATCGTTGTAAGCGT
>JAKAXP010000363.1 GCA_021816545.1 Bacteroidota bacterium | reverse complement strand
ATCTTTGCGCCTTTATAAAACAGGCCAGATGGTCTCCGTAAACAACGTATCCCTCCTATTCGGCAGCTTCGTCCTTCTCGACGAGGTCTCCTTCCTCATCACCAGGCAGGAGCGTATTGGCCTTACGGGAAGGAACGGCGCCGGCAAGTCAACCCTGATGAAGATCATCGCCGGAATCCAGGATCCCACATCCGGCAACGTGGAACGTCCCCGCGACATGACAATCGGTTACCTCGAGCAGCAGATGAAGGTCTCCGACACCACCACCGTGCTGGAGGAAGCCCTCACCTCTTTCACCGAGCTCCGGAGCCTTGAACAGGAACTTGCCGAGATCACCCACCAGGTTGCCGTGCGTACCGACTATGAGAGTGACAGTTATCATCAGCTCTGTGACCGCCTTCATACTGTCGGCGAACGTCACAGCCTCCTCGGGGGAAGCGATTATGTCGCTCTGGCCGGCCAGACACTCAACGGACTGGGATTCAGCTCATCCGACTTCGATCGCCCCACACGTGAACTCAGCGGCGGCTGGCGCATGCGCGTTGAACTTGCAAAGATCCTGCTAAGGAAACCTGACCTGATCCTTCTCGATGAGCCAACCAACCACCTTGACATTGAATCAATCATGTGGCTCGAGGGATTCCTTGAGACCTATCCCGGCGCAGTGGTACTGGTATCGCATGACCGAACCTTCCTTGACAACGTCACCCGCCGTACAATAGAGATCAGTCTCGGTAAAATCTACGATTATCGCGTACCCTATACAAAATATACCGTGCTTCGCCGCGAGCGGCGCGAACAGCAGACAGCCGCCTACCGCAACCAACAGAAGATGATCGGAGACACCGAGAAGTTTATCGAGCGGTTCAGGTACAAACCTACCAAGGCAGTGCAGGTGCAGAGCAAGATCAAACAGCTCAAAAAGCTGGAACGAATTGAGATAGAGGACGAGGACACATCTGCGATGAATATCCGGTTCTCCCCCGCCCCGCGTTCAGGTACCGTAGTAGTTGAAGCTGACGAAGCCTCGAAACGGTACGGAAGCCACCTGGTACTCGACAAAATCTCGATGAAGATTGAACGTGGTGAGAAGGTTGCATTCGTCGGCCGGAACGGCGAAGGCAAAACCACCCTGGCAAGGATGATTCTCGGCCAGATTGATTTTGAGGGAACCCTGAAACGCGGGCACAATGTCGGAATAGGATACTTCGCCCAGAACCAGGATGAACTGCTCAACGACGACATGACAGTGTTTGAGACTGTTGACAGGATAGCTGTCGGCGATATCCGCACACGCCTGCGCGACATCCTCGGCGCCTTCCTCTTCCACGGTGACGACATCGACAAGAAAGTCAAGGTGCTCTCCGGCGGTGAACGGTCAAGGCTGGCAATAGTGCAGTTGCTGCTGGAGCCATACAACCTCCTTCTCCTTGACGAGCCCACCAACCACCTCGACATACGTTCAAAGGAGATACTCAAGCAGGCGCTGATCAAATTCGATGGCACATTAATTGTGGTCTCTCACGACAGGGATTTCCTTGACGGGCTGGTGAACAAGGTGTACGAGTTCCGCAACAGGAAGATAAAAACACACCTTGGTGGTATAGCCGAATTCCTGAGAGCCAGGAAGATAGAGTCGCTCAGGGAACTGGAAAAGAAGAGCCCGGTGTCAGGAAAAGGCGGCGGCGATGCAGGGAAGAAGTTTTCTCCTGTGGCGAAGGGCGGCGGTGCCCTGGAGAAAGGCATTTTGCACGGGGCGAAGGGCGGCGGTGCCCTGGAGAAGGGCATTTTGCACGGGGCGAAGGGCAACCAGGGATCTGCAAAGCACAACGGCTCTATGGAAAAGGGCGTTTCGCACAGGGCGAAGGGCAACCAGGGGTCGGCAATGGAGGTCACTCCGGGCGCTCAGGGCAAACAGGGGTCGGCTGACGGGATGGCCACCATGACTAAAGGGGCCACGCCACTGGCGAAGGGGGACCAGCAGGTAAAAACCGCTGATAGACCTGAAATGGTTGGTCCGCCTGCGGGGAAGCCAAATATTTCGTACCAGGAGAAGAAGGAGACTGAACGGGTCCTGAGGCGACTCCAGAAGAGGGTAAACGAGGCAGAGGCGCAGATAACGGAAACTGAACTGGAAATAGCAGCTATGGATGCCCGCCTCGCGTCAGGTGACCCTGAAATAGTAAGTGACCCGGCGTTCTACGCCTCCTATGAGGAGAAGAAACAGAGGCTGGAGGCACTCATGGAGCAATGGGAGAACGCTCACACTGAACTGGAGAGTTTCAAGGAAGATTATATGAGCAACAATGATACTGCTTGAAAGAAAATACCCGGTAAACATCTTTAACACCGATCTCACAGGCAGGCTCAGCTCCGGAGGTCTCTTCAACTTTTTCGAGGACCTTGCAGGCCGTCATGCTGCGGAGCTTGGATGGGGTCGTGATGACCTGATGACCGGAGGATACTTCTGGGCTCTTTCACGCATGATCGTCAGGGTGGAACGTCTCCCGAAGGCATGGGATGAGGTCACACTCCGCACCTGGCCACGGGGCACCGAGTCAATTTTCGCCCTGCGTGACATTGAAATGTACGATGCCTCCGGTAAAAGAATCGCCGGAGCCTCATCATCATGGGTAATAGTTGACTACAACACACGGAAGGCACAGC
>JAKAXP010000362.1 GCA_021816545.1 Bacteroidota bacterium | reverse complement strand
CTGCGAAGGACTGGTATATGCACTTTACCTTGACGAAATACAAAGCCTTACCACCGCCCCGGTCATTCTCCGGGCACATAACCTCGAGCACAGGATAAGGGGAATGATGGCGTCAAAAGAGCGCTCTACCCTGCGCCGGTTTTATCTGGCAGACCTTTCCCGCAGGTTAAAGAGACTTGAGAAGTATGCAGCTTCACAGTTTGATGCCATAGTGCCCATAAACGGACCGGACAGCGACTGGTTCTCTTCGGCAGCGGAGGGAAAACAGATGTTCCTGTGCCCAACCGGGGCTGATGAGGTTTCATACATTCCTGAACCGGTAGATGCTCCGCCGCGGGTTGGATTTCTCGGTTCGATGAACTGGCAACCGAACCTGGACGGGATACGGTGGTTCATTGAGTCTGTCTGGCCACTCGTTCTGAATGAGATTCCTGCCGCCACTCTTCACCTTGCCGGACGGGGTCTGAGTGGAGTCCGGGCTTCACTTCCCGCTGGCAGAAACATATCTTTTGAGGGTGAACCTGATGATGCCCGCACCTTCATAGGATCAAACCATGTGATGATTTCCCCGCTGTTCGCGGGAAGCGGCCTGCGTATCAAGATCATCGAAGCAATGAGCGCCGGCAGGCCGGTTGTTGCAACACCGGTGGCAGCAGAGGGGATAGATGCAGCCGCAGAATACGGTTTGACTTTGGCAGCAGATGCCGGGGCATTCTGCACTGCGGTGGTGAAGTACCTGGAAAATCCCGAACTGAGGTCAACATCAGGCAAGGCTGCCGTCAGACTTGTTGGGGAGAGATATGAAAACCGCACCCTGACTGCCGGGCTGCTGGAATTCTACAGGAGGATTGCCCATGACAGCTGAAACGTTATTCATTGCAATATCAGCACTCCTGGCCTGGACATACGCTGTCTACCCGGCTATGGTCATTACGGCCTCACGCCTGAAAAGAAGAACAGGGGAAACCGGGGTGACTCAAGTCTCCGGAACACCGCTACCCAACGTCACCGTCATAATGTCGGTTTACAATGAGGAAAAGGTTATCGGAACAAAGATGCGGAGCCTGCTGGAATCAGATTACCCGGAAGATCTTATTGGCTTTGTAATAGGATCCGACGGATCCACTGACCGCACTGACCTCCTGATGGCGGAGATGGCAGCTGCAGACAGCCGTATAAGGTTCATCCGCAGTAATCAGAGGCGCGGTAAAGCAGCCATGTTGAACGATCTTGCTGCACAAGCTGAGGGAGATATCCTGGTTGTGACCGACGCCAATGTGATTTTCACTCCCGCCACCGTCAGAAAACTTGCGGAACCGTTTTCAGATCCGCGTACAGGAATCTGTGACGCCACCCCTCATCCTCTCTTTGAAGTACATTCCGGTATAACCAGGCAGGAGAACCTTTACAGCAGTTTTGAAACAGCCCTGAAGAGAGCCGAGGGTGATCTCTGGGGTGCAATGCCAGGTCCCTACGGCGGCTGCTATGCTGTCCGGCGCCATCTGTTTCCCCATATCCCGGAGAACATCCTGGTTGACGACCTCTACGCAGGTTTATCGGTACTGAAAAAAAACTACAGGTCATTCAATATCCCTGAAGCATCAGTTTACGAAGACACCCAACCTGACATCTTCGTGCAGTTCCGGCGCAGGACAAGGATCGCCGCCGGATCATTCCAGAACCTGTTTCATTTCGGGCCATTTCCCTCCCGAAAAATCAGTGTCATTTTCGCTTTCGTTTCGCATAAGATTATGAGATGGTTAACACCCTTAATGATGCTTCTGGTTTTCATGACAACGGTCATTCTTTCAGGCCGGTCTGATTTCTATTTTTGTCTGACAGCATTTCAGCTGATTTTCATATTTTTGTCAGCGCTTGACCTGGCGCTTGACAGGCAGGGAAAAAAGGTCAGATATCAGCGATATGTAACCCAGTTCCTGTTAATGAATGCGGCGCTGGCAGCAGGGTTTGTGAAGGCAGTAAGAGGGATTGAAAACGGGATTTGGGAACCCACGAAACGTGTTTGAAATGACAGAAGAGACAAAGCTGAATACTATAAACGAAGCCATCGGTGACATCAGGGAAGGCAAGATAATTATTGTTGTTGATGATGAGGACAGGGAGAACGAGGGAGATTTCATCTGTGCAGCCGAGCTGATCACCCCTGAGATAGTGAATTTCATGGCCACCCATGGGCGAGGCCTTATCTGCGTTCCTCTACCTGAGGAAAGGTGCGAGGAACTGGAGCTCGATATGATGGTTGGCCATAACACTTCACTTCACGAGACTGCTTTTACAGTTTCGGTTGACCTCCTCAGTCCCGAGACAACAACCGGCATATCAGCCAGGGACAGAGCCCTGACAATCAAAGCACTGGTTGACCCTGAAACCAAACCGTACCAGCTTGGAAGGCCAGGTCATATCTTCCCCCTGAAAGCTCGCTCAAAAGGTGTATTGCGCAGGGCAGGCCATACCGAAGCGGCGGTTGACCTCACCAGGCTGGCCGGACTGAATCCAGGCGGTGCACTGGTTGAGATTATGAACGAGGACGGATCGATGGCGCGACTGCCAGACCTGATGAAACTGTCTGAAAAGTTTGGCATCAAAATCATTTCAATCCGTGACCTGATACGTTACCGCCTCGGTATTGAATCAATAGTTGAGATGGGTGAACAAGATCGGAA
>JAKAXP010000361.1 GCA_021816545.1 Bacteroidota bacterium | reverse complement strand
CCGTACCTGCCTGCCTCCGTCCGTACAATCAAGATTGTCACGGCAGATGATATTGACTACAGCCTGAAGTACCTCGACCGCACCTGCCTGACCGGTCTTATTGACCGCAATGCAGCTGATGATGTCTTGATAGTGAAGAACGGATGTGTCACAGACACCTCATATTCCAACATCGTTTTTACCGACGGCCGGCAATGGTTAACCCCTGACACTCCACTGCTGCGAGGCACAATGCGTGAGAAGCTCCTCCTTGAAGGAACCATTAAGGAAGAAAGAATCACCGCGGATGACCTGAACAGGTTTACACATTTCAGGCTGATCAACGCGATGCTTGAATTTAATGCTCCTCTCCTTCCCATAAAAAACATTGTCAGGTGATTGACACTTCATATCTTTGTTATAAACCGGACTTTTTAAAAAGCCCTGACCGCTTTAATTTCAAATAATGTCTGCCATGAAACGCTTCGCCTTTCTCTTCAGCTCCGCATTAATCCTGGTTCTCTTCATCACATGCTGCCAGTCCACCGGACGGACCCGATACTCTCCTGAAACACTGGAGAGAATCAGACAGGTCGAAAACAATCTCGGCGACTGGGTAAAAACCCAGTATGATACCACATGGAATCTCACTGACAGGATGAAGCATCACAATATAGTGGGTGTCAGCATTGCCGTGGTACACAACTATAAGATCGACTGGGCAAAGGGTTATGGCTGGGCAGATGTGTCAGAGAAGCGCCCTGTAACAGATAAAACTCTTTTCCAGGCAGCATCAATCAGCAAATCGCTCAACGGGGTGGGTGTTCTGAAACTGGTGCAGGACGGGACACTGGACCTCCACACCGATATAAACCAGTATCTTAAATCGTGGCAATTCCCCTATGACACTGTCTCAAAGGGCAAGCCGGTTACAATCGCAGCTCTCCTGAGTCATACCGCAGGGCTTACAATTCACGGGTTTCCGGGATACGCTAAAGGCGACAGTCTGCCGTCGGTTCAGCAGGTACTTGACGGGCAGAAACCCGCCAACACCGAACCTGTGCGCTCATTCCAGGAACCGGGTACCGGTGTCGTTTATTCAGGCGGTGGTACCACAATAACCCAGCTGATCGTGACAGATATCACCGGCCTCCCCTATCATGATTACATGAAGAAGAATGTCCTTGACCCTTTGGGCATGAAAGCCAGCACATACATGCAACCTCCGGTCGGCACAGACAGCAGCCTGCTGGCAACGGGTTACAAGGCTGACGGGACACCGGTAAAGGGTAAATTCCATGTCTATCCTGAACAGGCTGCAGCCGGATTATGGACCAATCCCACAGACCTGTGCTGGTATATAATTGAGACCGCCCTGTCATATAATGGTAAGTCACAAAAAGTCCTGACCCCTGAGTTTACGAAACTGAGGCTTGATACAGTCAAGGGAGATGCCGGTCTTGGAGTGTTTCTATCCCGGAATGATTCAAGCTACTATTTTATGCACAGCGGCGGCAATGAAGGCTTCACCTGTTACTATGTCGGGGACGTCACCACCGGCAACGGGATGGTGATAATGACCAACTCTGACAACGGATCGCTCTGCTCCGAGGTGGCCAACAGTGTTGCCAAAGTCTATGGCTGGAAAGATTACTATGAGCCGGTAATGAAAACCGTGATTGATACTGACCCTGATGTTCTTGCAAAGTTTGCAGGGAAGTACGAAACCGGAGGTGAGGTTTTCAATATGAAGGTCGAAGGCGGAAAGCTTCTGATCAGCCCCGCACCCGGGTACTGGACAGCTGCATATTTCACCTCCGGAACGGACTTTTTTGTCAGGGAATTTGAAGGTGACCTGAAGTTTGTCATTGATGAAAAGGGAAAGGTCACAGGATTCCTTATAAATGGCATGCTTATAAGGAAGATCGAATAAACCTGCCTGTCATTAATAAAACCTCCGGTGAGAACTGATATCCACATCGGCATTTTTGATGTAATCATCTTCCTGGGCGTCTTCCAGGGTCTGCTCCTCTCATGGTTCTTCATAAAGAACTCCGGCAGCAACAGGAAAGCCAACCTTTACCAGGGACTGCTGCTACTGACAATGGCACTGGCAATTTTTGAAGAGTGGCTCAATAACACCGGTGTGATTGTGAGAGCCCTCTGGCTGACCAACTACAGTGAGTCGCTCAACTTTGCCTTCGCCCCGCTCTTCTATTTCTATATCTGGACCAGCCTCAATCCTGACACAAAAAGAAAAACATGGGTACACTTCATCCCGGTCTTTTTCTGGACACTGTACATGGTCTTTGCTTTTATACAGCCTGACGCGAACAAGTATAACTCATACATACAGACCAAGCATCCTGACTGGGGCTATCTCCCCCTGGATGAAAGCATATCCGATGACCCGCTCGGCATAAGGGTGTATGTCAACCAGCTTATGCTCCTGCAGCTTATAACCTATATTTCCCTGGCAGTAATAACAGTAATAAGGAAATTCAGGTCATCAGGCGAATCCTTTTTCAGGACGGAAAACACGGTTCTCCGGGTGCTTCGCAACTCCGTACTTCACATCCTGATACTGATCTCAATTATGATCATAACCAAGTTTGTGTTCGGCATGCGGAGCGACGTCGGCGGTTACCTCGTGGCATCATATGTATCATTCATGATCTATGCAACCACATGGCAGATACTTAACAGGTCCGATT
>JAKAXP010000048.1 GCA_021816545.1 Bacteroidota bacterium | reverse complement strand
ACTCAGCACTTGTCGGCACGTGCCATCCTTTCGGGCAAAGCTTGCCGGTTGAAACAGTCTTCCAGTTATAGAGGGCTCCGTAATCCGCCTTGTTGGCTATCTCATTTTCATACCAGCAGTATGATGCACCTGTTGCCGTCGCCCAGTCGGAAATCGAGGGGACATGCAGAATGGGTGTCCCGTCATTCAGGGTGGTGGTCTTAAGGTTTTGCAGGAGCCATTCCTGGGTGCCTATCAACACACTTGTATAGACATTGCCGTCACCGTCAGTGATATCATTTGATTTTTTACATCCGGATACAGCCAGGATGGTTATACCGCACAGAAAAAGTAACCTTGAAGGAAGTGATATTCGAAATGACATATACTTTAATTTTTGGTGACAGTTGTATTTATTTCCTCAAAAATAACAGGTTTCAGGAATAGGGAATAGAAGGATCGTAAATTTTATGTGAAAGTTCCGGTCTCCTGCTCCCGATGTTAAATATTACGCGGAAATCACTATTTTTATTCTCACAAGCCAGACCAATGCACGGAATATCACGAACCAAAATACATAAGGTATCAGCAGTGTGTCTGTTCCTGCTGGTCTGCATCTCCCTGCAGGCACAGGGCAGGCTGGAAGTGAGCGCCGGGGCAGGCCTTTTTGACGGCATCTTCATAAAGGCGAAATACGGCGGCAGGGTGGAGATAGGACTGAGCCAAGACCTGGTAAGCCAGCTCCATACGACGGGACTGGAGATATACTACCGCATACCGCGAAAATACGAGCCGGCGATGCCCGGACCCTTTTACGTGATGTGCGGAGTGAGCACCACTCTTCTGGGTAAGGGTTATGACACATTTGAACAGACCTATATCTACCCCAGGATAGGCAGATCATTTCTCTTTTCACAGAAACCGGGCAGGGCCGGGATTAATATCGATCTCGGAATTACAGTTCACAGGTACACAAATCCACCGGAGGGATACATCACAGACATCATCCCATTCTCAGGAAGCGCAGGTTTCTTTTACAGGTTCTGAAGACCCTCAGACCTGATAACTGAAATTTTCGCAATATTTGAGCATTAAAAACAAGGCAATGTCATTACTTTTCACTCCACTAGGAATCAGAAGCATAACACTCCCCAACCGTATCGCAATGTCACCCATGTGCCAGTATTCGGCAAAGGACGGGTATTCAAATGACTGGCATATCGCACACTACGGTGCAAGGGCTGCCGGCGGTGCCGGGTTGATTATCGTGGAGGCAACGGCCGTATGGCCGGAAGGACGAATAACACCGGGAGACCTGGGACTGTGGAACGATGACCACATCCCCGGCCTGCGGAGGATAACTGACTTTATAACAGCCCAGGGTTCCGTGCCTGGAATACAGATTGCACACGCAGGAAGGAAAGCTTCATGCGCCGTACCATGGGAAGGTGGAAGACAGCTTGACCTGAAAAACGGAGGATGGGAAACGGTTGCCCCTTCTGCCATCCCGTTCAGCCCCGGAGAAAGAGCCCCGGGAATGGCTGACACGATTTGTATTGAAAGAATCACCGATGGCTTCAGGAACGCTGCTGCCAGAGCCCTTAAGGCAGGATTCAGGGTTGCTGAAATCCACAGCGCCCACGGATACCTCCTCCAGGAGTTCCTTTCACCTCTCAGCAATAAACGAACCGATGAATATGGCGGTTCCTATGAAAACAGGATCAGACTGCTGATTGAGGTCGTTAAAAATGTCAGGTCCGTCTGGCCGGATGAATACCCGCTTTTTGTCAGGATATCATCAACAGAATGGACCGAGGGAGGCTGGACACCTGATGACAGCGTCAGGCTGGCTCCGCTCCTGAAAGAGGCAGGCGCTGACCTCATCGATTGCTCATCGGGAGGCAATGTTCATGATGCGAAGGTGCCGGCCGGACCCGGATACCAGGTGCCATTCGCCGAGGTAGTACGGAATACTGGTATCCTTACCGGTGCTGTCGGAATGATAACCGGCACAGAGCAGGCAGAAGAGATATTGTCATCAGGAAAAGCTGACCTGGTATTGATGGGAAGGGAACTGCTGCGCAATCCGTATTTCCCGCTTCAGGCGGCGCGGGCTATGGGGATTGATATAAACTGGCCACGGCAGTACCTGAGGGCCAGATCATGACAACCGAAGCCCCTTGACTGCCCGTTAAAACCTCAGTCCAAGTACAAGAACGTCATCAGTCTGCTCTCGTATTCCCTTCCAGGCCATATAATTATTCAGAAGGCTTTCCTTCTGTTTTTCCACTGAAAATGTGGAAATGGAAGTTACATAATCCCTCAGCCGGCTTATCATATATTTCTTGTTTCTTTCTCCACCAAACTGGTCAGCATAGTCATCTGTGAAAAGATAGACCATATCGCCTTTTTCAAGTTGCAATTCATAAAGACTGAATGGCCGGCTGACATCACTGTATCCTATCGGGATCCTGTCACCCCTGATTTCTTTAAGTTCTCCGTGTCGGACAATCAGAAGCGGGTTATATGATCCGGCATACTGCAACAGCCCGGTGCTTTCGTCAATTGTTATGACGGCGCCTTCCATCCCGTCACGTATCAGCTCGGGGCTCCGGCCCTCGCCCAGCGAACGCAGCAGTTTGCCCTTCAGACAGTTAAGAATCTCGTCGGGACTGGTTATATTCTCATTCAGTACAATCTCGTTACACAGGGTAACACCCAGGATGCTCATCAATGCGCCCGGGACTCCGTGCCCGGTGCAATCCATAATTACAGTTGTGAGCTTTCCACGGTTCCTGTAAAAGCAGTGGAAGTCTCCGCTGATGATATCGCGTGGAACCGAGAGTATGAAATGTTCCGGAAGTGATTCCTGTTGCTCCCCGAATGATTTCATGATTGCATTCTGGATATAAACAGCGTATTCCAGGCTCTGTTTTATATAAAGATTGCTTGCCTCGATCTCCTCAAGGTAAAGCCTGAAATTCCGGCCGGCTTTTCCTTCATTCACCTTTGTTCTTAGCCTTGCCAGCAGTTCCCTCTTTCTGAATGGTTTCGTTATATAATCGGACCCTGCCATACCGGAGTTCCCGGTTATCCTTCCGAGGTCATTGTATGCTGTAAGAAATATCACAGGGGTTTCACGGTTCAGGGATGATCTTCTTATATGAGAGCTTACCTCGAAACCGTTCATTACAGGCATTCGAACATCGAGAAGAATTGAATCAAACCTCTTCAGTGATATCCATTCAAGAGCAGACAATCCGTCCCCTGCAAACTCCACTTCGTATCCCACATCCAGGAGTATTCCCCCAAGGTGATAAAGACTCTCCGGATTGTCGTCAACAACCAGGATGCAGTCAGCAGGTTTGTCGGGTGACAGCATGGCACGGGAAGTCCATGCAGCAGGTGACTTTACACATATTCCTTCCATCGGGGCAAAGGTATCCTGGCAGATGGATTCAGTTTATAATACCTATTCTGAATCGGTTGTAGGGTTTTTACTGACAGGCAGGAATAAACGGTCAGAGTTGCAATTACCCCATTAGAATGTTCTCAAGTGCATATCAGGTAAACCCCGCATTATATGTCATTCACATAATGATGATTAAGCCTGACACTTAAATCTTCCCTTTGAATAGAGGCAGAATGAACTATTTCTGCAATGAATAAAGAAACCTGATCTCCTCTGCCCAGAGTGTCTCCTCCGGGGTCTCAAGAATCAGCGGCATGTCATCAAACCGGGGATCATTCATTATAAGGCTGAAAACATCATCACCAAGCTCACCCCTGTGCAGGCTGTCATGCCTGTCGACACGTGAACCGAATGCCTTTTTGGATTCATTAAGGTGCATCCCCTTCAGGTATTTGAATCCGACGATGCTGTCAAACTCGTCAAATACCTTTTTGAATCCCTCTTCCGAAGTCAGGTCATAGCCTGATGTATATGCGTGGCATGTGTCAATGCACACCCCCACCCTGCTCTTGTCATCAACCCTGTCAATTATATGCCTCAGGTGCTCAAATTTATAACCCAGGTTTGTTCCCTGGCCCGCGGTGTTCTCAATGACAGCAATCACCCCGGCTGTCTTTTCAAGCGCAATGTTTACCGATTCGGCTATAAGGTTCAGGCACTCTTCCTCGGTAATTTTTCCAAGGTGACTGCCTGGATGGAAATTGAGCCTGTCAAGACCCAGCTGCTCACACCGTTTCATCTCATCATTGAATGCGTGGCGTGACCTTCCCAGCCCTTCCGGATCAGGGCTGCCAAGGTTAATCAGGTAACTGTCGTGCGGCAGTATCTGGTAAGGCCTGAATTCAAGTTCTTCACACCTCTGGCGGAATGCATCAATGCTCTTTTTTGTGAGCGGCGGTGCAACCCACTGTTTCTGATTCTTTGTAAAGAAAGCGAAGGCCCTGGCTCCTATTTCGTGTGCATTCAGGGGTGCATTCTCAACCCCGCCTGATGCACTGATATGTGCTCCTACGTATTTCATTGGTACTGATTTTTGTCTACCGCTCTGTCAACGGCTTTTCATAGACAAAGATATCAGTGAATCCCAATCCTGCAAGCTCAGGATAATACGGATAAGTCTCCTCCCTGGTGAAGAAGCCGGTGATGACTACCCTGTAGGTATCCCATTCCTCGAGGACCTCAACAGGAAGTTTCAGTCTCCGTTCAATGCGCTGCCTTGCCCTTTCTGCTTCTGCTTTCTTGTAGTAGCTTCCTGCATGCAGCACAAATCTGGGTACGGGTGGCGGCGTTGGGGCAACCTCTTCAACCTTAACAGGTTCTTCGGGAATTATTTCCGCCTGTACGTCCTGAGCCGGTTGTACTGCTTCTGCCTGTATCCCGGCGGGCTCTTCAGCCACCGGCGCCTCCACGGCAGGAGCAACAGGCACAAGCCCCGTCTCAGACTCATGAAGAACCGTGATGTCTTCAAAACCGTGCTTTCTGAGGAGAGGCAGGAAGTTCCTCACCTCATTTGTATCTGCAAACCCGGTAATCTGAACCTTGTAGAGGCCACCTTCATTGCGGATTGTAACCAGCTTTTCAGCGGCGGCAAGCAGCCTGTCACTCATTGAGACGGTTTCCTCGAGGCTGCTGAACGATCCCAGCTGGACCGTGGTGCCTGCAATCACAACCGGCATGGGCTCCTCGGTTACAGTCTCCTTAACAACGGCAAGAGAGTCCTCCTTCGTGGTTGTGATCCATTCACCCTTGACTGCCTTGTTGGTTATCACCCATATTTCCGTGATGCCCTGTCCGTGTATCACCGGAATATACTTATCCAGTTCTTCCCGGTCTTTGAAACCAGTGATGCGTACCTTCCAGAAGCCGTCTTCCTCAAACAGCTCTACATTCTTGTCAAGCACACCATCAACTTTATTCTTCATGATCTCAGCATAGAGCTTTGTCCTGAATGCCCCGAACTGAACGGCGAAGTAATCTTCGGTAATTGTAACCAGCTCACGGGTAACCTCATGAACAACTAGATAAGAGGTGTCCCTGTCGACAGCCCGGACAGGCTCCGGCGGAGTCACCTTCAGTGTATCCGTGCCTGCAACCAGCCCCGGAATTTCTGCAATTTCTGACACTGCAGCAGAATCAGGCAGGCTAACGGCTTCGGGCAGAGGCGCAATTTTTCGCAGCGTAAAGTCAAGTCCTTCGATATAATCCCCTTCGCTGTTGCTCATTATGCTGAACACAACAGAATCAGGTTCAGAAACGAGTCCAAGTCTGCGCAACTGTGCAGTGTCAACACGAACCTGGTATTTTCCGGGGGCCAGACCGAAGTAACTGTAATAGCCATCTTCCTCAGTAAGGGCACGTCCGGTTGTTACATCCGAGCTGTTTAAGAAAGTAACTATTATCCTGCCAAGGCCTCTTCTTGTTCCCTTCTCCTCAAATGAAACAGTCCCGGTAGCCTCTCCCCTTACAAAAATAGGTATCTCAATCAGCTTGAGCATATTCGGGTCAGCCACAACAGCATAGGATTTCTTTTCAAGCCTCCAGGAAATGTTTTCAAAACTACTTTCGTCAATCTCAATGAAGTATTTTACATACGGTTCAAGTCCGGTTATGTGGATTGTGGTATCCTTTTCACTGCGCTCCAGTGTTCCTGCGCTTGACCTTACATTCAGCCCGTGGGCCTTTGGTTCACCCGGATCACGATGCCCGTTGGCATTCAGGTCAAGGAATGCAATAACTGAAATCCCACCCCTGCCTACATTTGTGCGGTTGTCAGCCTTAAGCCAGCGGGTTGGTCTGTCATTGATAAAGCTCCCCCTTGCGTACTGGACAAAAGTTGATTGTTTGTTTGTCTGCCTGGCCGAGATGCCTGTCTGGGCAAACGAGAAGTCATACCGCATGCCGATCTCGCCAAGAGTTATGCCGTGTCTGAAATTCCTCTCCCAGGAAAGATTAATATACCCTTTCTGAAGAACACGCTTCTCCAGGCCAAGCTTTGCTGTCATGAATTCACCGTCAGTGTAGCTGTACTGGGCCTGTGGCATTATCAGGAATTCTCCGGGAAGGCGTACTGCGAGTGAAAGCTGACTGTAAATGCTCGGATCCTTTTCACCAGCGAAAATTCCATATGTGGTGAGGTTTGTGTTCACACCCAGGAGAGAGCCTGCCACGAGCCATTCCGCGGTACTGTAGTTTGTTGCAGGAAGGATAATCTGGTAATATGACATCCTCGAATAGGCGGTGAATTTCTTTATCCTCATCGGAATAGAGAGGGCAGCGCGCCGCTCTTCAAGGTAATTGTAGCTGATGGCCTCCTGGTCCCTGTCATACTTTATATAATCCAGGTCAAGCTGAATATTTGACGGGAACCGGTATGAAAGGCGTCCGCGGCCTCTTACGCCGTGGGTATACTCGCCTGACAGGAGTACATTGCCGGGCAGCCGCAGGGATGCGTTGACAAAAGGCATCACCGGTGTCGAGGTTACTGATGACAGAAACTCTGCTCCGGCGCCAATTGTAAGGAACCTGGTAGCTCCGTAGCTAACACTTGCCCTGGAGAACCGGCTCCATACCGAATCTTCCACAACACCGGCACTGACTGTATATTCAAGCTCCTTATGCGGTATAAAGTTATACGGGATTGTCAGGTTCTGTTCACGTGTCCGCTCCTCTCCCCAGGGGCCATAAAACTTGAGTTTGACCATTGTGTTCCCGTAGACAAGCGGAACTTCAAAAGTGAAGAATCCCGAAGCGTCTGCTTTGACATAATCAACAAGCACATTGTTGACATACAGCTCAACAGTCCATCCGGGTTCAGTACGGTCAGTGAGTGTGTACGAACCGAATGAGCGCCTGAACGTAGTCGGTGTATTGGTCAGCTGGATGCCTATCACCGGGTCATAAATTGATGCAGTGGCGTTTGTAAGTATCTTTCCGGCCATTATCTGCCTCAGGAAAGTGCGGTCATTGTTCACAAGACGCCACAGGTAATGCTGCTGTTTCTCCCGGAAAGGGTCACCGGTATAATAGTTCAGTGACGCTGTTGCTTCGCCTCCGGCGATAACAGATCCAAGCGACAGATTCATTCTTGCCTGGGCGACTCCTTCCGGCTGCTCAATTGCATATACTGACCAGTCGGCCATCCCGAACCGGAAACCGGGATAGCTTCTTTGAACCGTGGTGTCTGCCTGGATTTCTCCCTTCAGGCGCGTCATGCCGGCACGCATCTCGGCGAGTTTCATCTCCCTTATACGGGGAAGCTCCTGCCGTGTCTCAAGAGTAACCGTGAGATCACGAAAGGTAAACCTGCAATCAAGACCGAACACCTTTCCGTACCACGGAAGTCTGAGGTAAAGGCCGCTTTCCGATCTTACCAGGTCACCCTCTTCAAGCGGCCATGTCCGGCCTTCATATATTATCTGCTTTCCGGGCCTGTCAATTGTATATGTTGCCTCCGGGTTGATGAAAAAACCGTTGACAACATCAAGGTTGTCATTGGGAATGTTCCTGATGCTCAGAAAGTCAAACAAACCCGTAACAGAGAGAAATACATCCTCATCCCTGATGAGTGCATCAACTTCCCCCATACCCACATGCGGAAGACTAACGTAAACCGAAATCTCGTCATACAGGGGCTCATCCTGGGCTTTTACTGCCACAGTCATACACAGAGAGAGAGTAATGACAACCAGGAGGCGGTATGCCGTAAAATAAGAAGAAGCCGCTCTTCGGCTTTTCTTTACGGTATATTTTCCGGGGGTCATCATTGAATACTGATTTCAGTCTGTCTTTATTCCCTTACAAGCGTTACGGTAAAGGTCCCTGAATAGGTGCCGGGCGGATTCGAGGCAATATTCCCGACCGTAAGTATGCCTCCAACAAGGAGTGTTGTCTGCTGAGGCCACGGAAGTGTGGTAACAAAGGGTGAGGCAGGCAGTGATCCGGATGTCTGCAGGGTGATTGTACCTCCTCCGCTTCCTGTCAGGGTAACGGGAGGAGTGGCAAGAACAGAGAGTACCGTTCCCGGGTTGGCCCTTACATAAAACATCGCAGGATTATATACATACCCCAGTGAGAGCAAAACAACGCTGCCCGAGGAGCTTCGTGTTCCTGCGGGAACAACGGTTATTGTACCGCCTGACGCACCCGGGGAGAAAGCACCGAACGCAAGCGGCTGGGCCGGATTTGCAGTCAGGATAACCGGCCTGGGAGGAGGCTCCTGGGCCTTCGCCGAGAGGGGGAGGGCCAGTAATATGATCATTGCCGGAAGCCACAACCACCGGTATAATGATCTGGTTTTATATGTTGGTTCTGTCATCATAATCCGATTGCAAGCTTAACTGTTGCCTTCAATGCACCTGAACTGTAGTTCACCAGGTAAATGCCCTGCTTAATATTTGCATCCAGGTCATAACGGCCTGTTTCAAAGATTTTTCTCTGGTAGACAGACCGTCCCCCCAGGTCAAAAATTGTAATTACTCCCTCTGCTCCGTCAATGGCTCCTACTGTTGCCGTAATCAGCTCACGCGAAGTGAAGGCGCTGAACACCTCATCATCTCCGGGTGCAATGCCGGTATCAGTGGTATTCTTCAGGATTGCCAGGGCAAACCTGCCGTTGTAATCGCCGGCGGCGAGGGTGACCCTGTAGACCCCGGAGGAGACCATGTCAATATTTTTACCGGTAACTGCATCACGGAACATGACACGGGCATTTTCAGGCAGGTTCTCAAGGCTGCGAAGCCGGAATACAACCTCTCCGTCACGGTAGGTCGTAAGGCCCATCGGGACATTCAGAACAGTATCATTCTGTGGAGGCAATGCATTGACTGACAGCTTCCTGCCTTCAGCAATAACTGAATATAGGTTAGTCACCATCATATCGGTATTGAACAGCTTGAGGGCATCAAGATCCGGATCAAAGGGGGCGGTGGCGGCGGCGTCAAAATAGACCACCGCCGGATCAGCAGAAAGTGTATCATCCGTGAATGCAGCCGTCAGCCTGACGAGGAAGCGGTCATCTGCAGCAGCTGACTTGAAGAAAACATGTGACTGGTCATTGACCCTCACGCTGTTGGTTGCACCCAGTGTGCCGTTCACCGGATAGGCCCCGTCGGCGACGTGCACGAAGAATCCCTGCATTGAGGGTATAATGTTGTTCGCCACCCCGTCACTTGAAATACCATTCACATAACTGCTGTAGGTGCCGCTGTATTCATCGGTGGTGCTGCCCCTGAAGAAGTAAAGGGCATTGTCAATATTGGTTTTTGTCCACCCTGCAGCATTCCAGTCCACTGCAGAAGGATAAGGATTACCGACAAGATTGAATCCCTTCGTATATGGATAGTTATGGTTATAAAGGGTGACTGCCACGCTGCCGTTTGTGACTTCGCCTGTCAGGTCGACCGTACCTGTAACAGCAAGCGATCCGAAGTTGACTGCATACCCTTCCATGGGACTTAGAAGGGCTGTCCCTGTAGTGTACGAGACCCAGCCTGAAGAGGTCCGGCTCTCATCATAGCGGTAAAGCATTGGCCAGGAGGATGCGAGATCCATATCATCCGCAAATTCATTCACCGTTGATGCGACAAATGGTGAGCTGAAATACCTGTAACCGAATTTAGACGGCAGGTAGCGTTGCATTGTGACGTTGCCTGATACCGTTCCTGCTCCGGAACCGTCAATAAAGGCAGTACGTGTTGCATCTGAAACCAGGGTGAGGTTACCGCTTGAGGCCAGTTCACCTGTCTGTACCAATACTGCTCCCGTTACACCCAGTGGCCCGGTAATTGATACTCCGGCAGCATTGGCCACCGTCAGGTTCCGGAGGGAGCTTCCGGCAAACCGATTGCTTACTACAGATTGCGGCGTACTTCCGCGATATTCAACCGTACCAGCAGACGCATCAATATTACCGCTTCCCGAAACCGATCCGAAAATACGGATTGTTCCTCCCTGCACCGAAAGAACAGCTCCGGCAGCCAGGTCAAGATCACCGGCTTCTCCGGTGACTCCTGAAGCAATAACCGGGTCAACTGAGGCATCCGGAATCTGAACTGTGGTAACCGGGTACGGTACAAATCCGCATGACCAGTTTGATGGATTGTCCCATGAACTGCCGGCTGAACCGGTCCATGTTTCTCCGGCAACAGTTACTGTTGCCGTTGCCGAAAGTCCTGAACAAACAGCGGGGTTAACAGTATTTGTTACAGTATATGTCCCTGATTTGCTGGCGGAAAGATCTATCTGACCTGTAGCTGTATTTACAAATACCAGCCCTGGTGTTGAAGAGAATGTTCCGGCCACTCCCGAGGGTGCAAGTACCGGGGTGGGATCAGCGCCGTTCTGACAGTAGGGTGATCCGGGATATGAGAATGATGCTGATCTGACAGTAATATCCACAGACCGGGCCGGGCCGGTGCCACAGGCATTTGTAGCCGTGACACTGAGCGTTCCGCCTGTTGCAGAGAGACTGAAATCAACGGTGACTGAGTTGCCGCTGCCGGTAATTGTCTGGCCTGTGCCGCTGTATGACCAGTTATACGTGACCCCGGAAACGAAAGGAACTGTATATGTATAACCGGTACCCCCGGGGCAGACATAGGTCTCGGCTGCTGTAAAATCTCCCGGCCTTGAGGCAACCACAGGAAATGAAATAACCACTTCGTCATATGATGAACACGGTCCGTTACTTATAGTCCAGCGAAGTGTATAGCTGACTCCAAGCACTCCGTTAAATACAGTGTTGTAAAGCGTACTGTTTTCAAATGACCCTCCGGCACCGCTGACGATAGTCCAGAGACCGGAGTACATCCCTGGATCATTTCCTGCGAGAGTGGTTGTTGAAAGCCCGCAGAGCGACTGGTTGGGACCTGCTCCGGAGGCAGGCGGAAGGGCATAAACCGTAACGGTGTTGGCGTCAACGACACCAGTTCTGGTTCCGTTGTTGAACCTGAATCCGGTCAGCCTGTAGACTCCGGGAATATTGGCGGGAAGAGTGTAGGGAAGTGAGGTTATATTCACATCGGGCTGGGCGACACCGTTAATAGTATAGCTCAATATATAAGAAAGACTTATAGGAGTAAAGGAAATAAAGCTGACGGGTATTCCTCCGGAGCCGCAAATTGGTGCAAATGAAGAAAATGCAGCCCTGGCGAGTGTGCCGGTGATACTCGCAGTGGTGAATTCAGAAGGTGTGGAGGAAACGGCCACGTTACCTGAGGTTTCCACCTCGCCGTTATTGTTGTTACCCGTGGCAGTTGACGGGAGTTCGGTCCATAACCCGGTTATGTAACGTGCCACCCTCATGTCTGTCAGCCCGTTTTCAGTCACAAGAGGAGTGAGATCACTCTGCGGATCCCATCCTATCTTGATCTTAGCCGATGCAGAAGAGACAGACGAGACGCTCCAGTATTCAAGGGTATTGGCAACCTGAAGCGGAGGGGCAATAGATGTTGCTGTGGTATTCGGTGTGAAATACTCCGCGGTGAAAGAGGTGGTGCTTCCGGCAGCCGAAGTGAGGATAAACCGGTGCCCCCTGATGGCACCCCTTCCAAGCGGGAAGATAAAGGCATCACCATTTACAATACTCTTGGTGAGCGGTCCGCTCACATATGATGATGCACTTCCGCCAACCGGAATAACGGCAGAGGATGAAGTGCTGAGAAGCACGAGTCTTCCGTTGGGCGCTGTGGTAATTACCCCGCCGGTAAGCAACAGCTGGTTACCAACCTCAATAAGCCCGGCGTCATTGAAGGTCAGCCCGGCAGGATTGTTTATCTCCATATTCCAGAACCTGCTCGTACCGCTGAAATCACCGGTGGAGCCGCCAACAGACTGGGCCGCGGATCCCGAGAATGATACCGTTGCTGCAGGGTATGAGCCTGAGCCGCTCTTAAACACTCCTGAATTGTATCTTTCAAAAGTGCCTCCAATGGATATTTTCCTGTTATTGACACTGTTGTCCAGCACCGGACCGTCAATAACAAGCCTTTTACAGACAGTCAGGTCAGCATTGGGAAGTATCCTGGTTCCTGTTCCGGAAAAGATGAGATTGGGAACCGAAGTGTATGCACCGGAAA
>JAKAXP010000360.1 GCA_021816545.1 Bacteroidota bacterium | reverse complement strand
TCCGATCTTGTCTGGGCATTAATGGCATTGGCTGTCAATGCCAGTATTACCGTTGAAACAATGAACCATAATTTTCTCATTTGTGTTTTTATTATAAACCCACGTAACAGAAATCTGACTTATAAAGTTAATTAAATAAAAAGAGACGCAGGTTATCGCGTCTCTTTTATATTGAACTGGACAGAGTTATCAGTTGACTCCGGTCCTTGTGTCCCACCACATTTTGGCACCCCAGAACCTGTCTACGATTGCATCATCTGCAGCTTCGACTACGGTTTTGTTAAGGGTATACTCGCTGGTCGGATAGGGCCAGCGGAAAGGAGGCCTGTTGTGAGCTGTCAGCAGCGTTGCAGGCACTGCACCAGGAGCAATGCCCAGGAGAGGAATATCCGTCCTCCGTGTTTCAGCCCATGCTTCATGGCCCTGCTTGAAGAGTGATACCCACTTCTGATAGTAAATCTTCTGAAGGTTGGTATAACCCCATGAGCCTGCCCCACCCCATGCAACGTTTGTATTAGCCAGGTAGGTTGTGATTGCACCAGCTGTAACTCCGTGCTCAGTACATGATGCCGTCACGCCGGCTTCATAGGCCGTCTGGGCTGCTGCAGGATTGTTGAGCAGGTCAGCGCGAAGGTATGCCTCAGCTTTGAGAAACTCAACCTCTGCATAACGCATCCAGTATGCTGAACCTGCAGGATTCTTGCGATAACGGTAACCTATCCTGCTGATGGTATTTATGGGTGTTCCGCTCTGCTGGGCGTTTGTCATGCCTGCCACAACGCCGCGGTACTGACCGTCAGAAGCTGCCGGATAAGCAAATTCACCTATCCTGGGGTCATTGGTTGCAAGAAGGGCATCAACGAATGTCTTGCACATTCCATGGTCATCGCGTGACCTTGAGTCAGCATAGAATTGCTCCCAATAAGGGCTCGTGCCTAACCATTCATGGCTGATCTGGTCAGCATTTGACACAAGTATGGGATAGGTCGTCGGGCTTGTAACCAGTATTTTCTGCAATTCTGCCTTTGCCTTCGCCGGATCCACATTTGACATACGGATGGCAACCCTCATGTGGAGGGAGTTTGCAAACTTTCTCCAGAGTGCTACACTGTTCCCGTTCCATATATCATTGGTAATGGTTCCGCCAGCAGCAAGTTTGGTATTTGCAGTCTCAAGCATTGCCAGTATACCGTTATAAACAGTCTGCTGGCTGTCATAGGCGGGCTGAAGAACACCTTCCTCACCTTTGGCACCTTCGGTAAAGGGCACTGCGCCCCAGGTGTCAGTCATGATCTGCCACAGCATAGCGCTGATTGTCATTGCAACGCCTTCCATTGCAGCATTACCGTCAGCCTGGGCTTTGCCTATTATCTTGTTACACTCTACCTGGTAGCCCATAAGGGTTCCCCAGCGTTCGATGATACCGTCACGTTCCTGGTACCTGTTCTCGTCAATATACTGGATCTTGGCAATGTGGTTCGCATAAGAGGACGTATTGTTGCCAGTCCACCACATGTCTGTAAAGGTGATTGAGACTGCACGCTCAAGATTAATAAGGCTGTTGGCGGCAGGAGCATCACCTGTATTGTTTGGATCAATGTTCATTTCTTCCCATCCCTTGGTACAACTGCCAAGTATCAGAAGAGAGATGAATAAAATTCCAATTGCATTTATCTTTTTCATTTCACTTTCGTTTTAGGGTTTTAATTAAAAGTCAACTCTCAACTTGAACCCCGTTGTACGAACTGCAGGGAAGGTGTATTGCTCAACACCAATGGCATTTGTTCCTGTGCCATAGGCAGCTTCCGGATCAATCCTGATGTCGTTGCTCTTGTCACGATACAGCATTGCAAGGTTCCTTCCGTAAAGTCCCACATTGAGAACCTTGATGAAACCCTTCATCCTGATGTCATATCCTATGCTTATCTCACGGAGCTTGATATATGACCCGTCAATAACAGCCGGCTCGGTCTTGCCCCAGTAATCGCCAAAGTAGTACTCCGGTTCAATCGCGACAGTGTTTTTCTGGCCTGTGGCTACATCAATACCGTCTGCAATTGCACCGGTAACACGAAGATTATTCTTGACAGTGGCCTCTGTAACACCGGAATAGTCACCAAACCATTTCGTTACTGAATAGAGGTCTCCGCCCCATTTGACATCAATAAGAACATTTGCGCTGAATTTTTTGTAGCGGAGGAGGTTGTTCATGCTTCCGATCCAGTCAGCCTGGGTATTACCGCAGACAACCGGAGTGGTGCCGGCAACATAGTAGCCATCTTCTACGAGCCTGTTCCCGTTTTCGTCCCTTTCATAGGCAATACCGTAAATCTGGCCGAAAGGTTCACCGGGACGGGCTTCGATTGTGGTTGGTGACCAGCCACTGTTCAGCACATAGCTGGTTACTCCCTCAGCGAGTTCGTTTACCTGTGTTTTAGTCTTGGTCCAGTTGATTACTGTTGTCCATGAGAAGTCCTTCTGCCTGACAATCTCAGCATTGAGAGCAACCTCAACACCGGAAGTCTCGATCTCACCTGCGTTTATAGCCTTTGTTGTGAAACCGCTTGATGTCGAGACGTTGACTGACATGATCTGGTTAGTGGTCACCATGTCAAAATATGATACATCAAGTCCGAGTCTGTTCTGAACGAATTTCAGCTCTGCACCAAATTCAAGTGAGGCAGTTTTCTCAGGCATA
>JAKAXP010000359.1 GCA_021816545.1 Bacteroidota bacterium | reverse complement strand
TCACTACCCTGAATACCTATGAGATATCCATCCCAGGACTGAAGGACCCTTCTCTGGTCCCGGAAGGAAAAACCGGCCTGATAATCAGCTTCCTCACTGAATACGACCTCTTCAGGGCGGTACAGAATGATGGCTGGTATGATGAGTTTGTAAATGAAACTGAAACCCGCGTAATAAAGGTCATTTCCGACTCTGTCTATCCCTGGCTGAAAGAGAAGATAATGGCCCGCTTCAGTTTCACCCCCCTGAGTATTGAAAACAGGATAGCCAGTTCCGAGGGGGGCATCACCGGGTGGTCATTCCAGGATCCGGTGCCTGTCGTTAACAGGATACAGATTGCTGACAGGTCGGTGCTGACACCGGTTCCTTCAGTCTTCCAGGCAGGCCAGTGGGCTTACAGTCCTGCCGGTGTGCCGATGTCTATCCTCACCGGGAAACTTGCGGCAAACCAGGTGCTTAAAAGAAGATAACCTGCGGTTCCGGTTTTTGGATTTCAACTGCTTCCACCGCGAAGTCTGATCAGCCCAGGCTCTCAACCCAGTTGCGCAACAGCAGCGAACCGTATTCAGACATGAATGATTCCGGATGGAACTGCACCCCTCGAAAGTTGTGACTGGTATGCGCCAGCGCCATGATGATGCCGTCATCGCTCAGCGCCGTCACTCTGAGGCCATGATCGGAGTACCTGATACCGGTGTCGTGATAAACACCCCAGGAGTGATACAGCCCGGCGTCAAATTCCTCCGGCATCCCCTCAAAAAGGTAATCATACGGTTCTACCAGCCTGACCCTGGTCTTCACTCCGTGCCTTACCGTTTCAAGCCTCTCCAGCTTCAGCCCGCATTTTTCAGCAATGGCCTGATGCCCCAGGCATACGCCCAGGAACCCCTTCCTGCGGGAGTATTTCTCCAGGAGTTCCCCCATCACCGGGGCATCTGAAGGCACTCCAGGTCCGGGGGAGAAGAGAAAGCCGTCATACCTTGCAGCACTGTCCGTATTGATCCGGTCATTCTTTTCAATGTCAAAGTCGCACCTGTCACACTCCCTCAGAATCTGAACGAGATTGAAGGTATAAGAGTCATAATTATCGACAACAAGGATTCTTGGTCTCCTGTAATTCATAATTTTGCCTTCACGGCCTGAAGAATGACACACAAAAATACGATTAAACAACAAATGAATGAATGGGGCAGCGCCGGCATCCCGTTTCTTTTCATCATTGACTTTGAGCAGGCTAAACCGATGATCTTCAGGCTTGACGAAATTGACCCCGGCACACTCCTTTATGATATCAACGGAACCAGCAACATCAGCGGTTTCACCGCGAAGGAGAAACTGCTGCCCACAGGTGCTGAGCCCGAAGCGGAGGAGCGGTTCCAGAAGGAAGAAAATCCGGATGCGACTGAGCAGGTAAGGCTGCAGGATAAACCTGCAGCAACAGTTGCCCCAAAGCTTTTCAGCCGCCCCGAACCCTACGAGGAATACCTTGCTAAATTCAATATCGTAAAGCATGAGATTGCCCATGGCAACACTTTCCTGCTGAATCTCACCTGCTCCACCGCGGTGGAACTGAATGCGTCGCTGCGCGACATCTTCCTCATGAGCACCGCCCGGTACAGGCTGTGGCTCAATGATGAATTTGTCTGTTTCTCTCCTGAAATATTCGTCAGCATCAACAACGGGAAGATCCGTTCCTTCCCGATGAAGGGAACAATAGATGCTTCGGTCCCCGACGCGGAGGATGTGATTCTGAATGATCCGAAGGAAACAGCTGAACACTACACAATTGTTGACCTGATCAGGAATGACCTGAACCTGGTGGCGAGGAATGTCAGGGTGAAGAGGTTCAGGTACCTGGACCTCATCACGACCAACACCAAGAACCTGCTCCAGGTCAGCTCGGAAATCTGTGGAGACCTGGATAAAGGGTGGCGCTCAGCCCTTGGCGACATCATCTTCTCCCTGCTCCCCGCCGGCTCGGTAAGCGGCGCACCGAAGAAGAGAACGACTGAGATAATAACGGCGGTTGAAGGAATGCCGAGAGGATACTACACAGGAATTGCCGGGATTTTTGACGGCCAGATCCTTGACAGCGGGGTGATGATCCGCTTCATTGAGAAGCGTGGCAACGGTTATTTCTACCGGAGCGGCGGTGGCATCACCACGTTCAGTGACCCGCAGTCAGAATACCGGGAAATGATTGACAAGATATATGTCCCTTCTGTTTGAGACAATCAGGATCTGCAACGGTGAGCCATTCAACCTCGTCTTGCATGAGCAGCGGCTCAACCTCTCGCGGAGGAAACTCTTCGGAAGTACCGGCGGGATAAGCCTGGCCCGGCATATCCGCATCCCTGACGATTGCAGATCAGGCGCTTACAGATGTCGGGTAATCTATGAGGAGTCAATCATATCAACGGAATTCATGCCGTACCTGCCTGCCTCCGTCCGTACAATCAAGATTGTCACGGCAGATGATATTGACTACAGCCTGAAGTACCTCGACCGCACCTGCCTGACCGGTCTTATTGACCGCAATGCAGCTGATGATGTCCTGATAGTGAAGAACGGACGTGTCACAGACACCTCATATTCCAACATCGTTTTTACCGACGGCCGGCAATGGTTAACCCCTGACACTCCACTGCTGCGAGGCACAATGCGTGAGAAGCTCCTCCTTGAAGGAACCATTAAGGAAGA
>JAKAXP010000358.1 GCA_021816545.1 Bacteroidota bacterium | reverse complement strand
CAGGAAAGACAGAAGAGGTCCAATAATTTTCTGCCGGAACAAATGCGAAGGGAGCTGGTAAAGAAGACCTGTAAAGGAATAATTCCTTCATTTCCTCAAATGAGCCAAGGAACCAGTCATCATATACTATTCCTCCAACCTCAACGCTATAGTTTTCACAAAGCTCTGCCGAGGTTGGCGGGGTTGAATTTCCTGCACCGCGCCATGATGCAATACCTTTGACAAGAATGTTTGTATTCTCTTTACCGGCATAGATTGCTTCAGAGGTACCGGTAGCATATGGTACCACCTGTATGCTGGGTCCAAATGTCTGTGTATTTCCGGCATTTGCAGGCGCCACGATCAGGCCATGAGCTCCTCCGTCAGAAGTATAAAACACAACTCCTCCGCCAACCTGGTTTCCGGGGATAACCGGAACCTTTATATTGCCGATGGCACAGGTCTTTTTCCCGCGTATAACAGTAATATTGTTTACCCCATAACAGCCAACAGGTACTGTTACAGTAATTCCGGTTGCAGTTAAAGTGGCATTTGAATTAAAAACAACCCCCGTTGGATAGTATCCGGATCCAAATCTTACTATGTCTCCCGTCTCGAATCCTTCACCTGCTATTGTTATTTCTTCCCCTGATGCTGCAGAAGGAGGAACAACAACTTTATCCAGGGTAAACACAAATGCGACAAAAAGGTGCTGGTTGATCACAGTAGTTAAACCGGACCGTGTAACAGATACTTCATATTCACCTCCTGCATTTACAGGGATTTCAATATTAATCCCATAGTTATCAGCCGAAACAACAGAAGCTGTAAAATCTGCTTCACCTTCAAGAGATCTGCATGCTACAATGTCTTCACCTGAAAAACCTGCGCCCTCTATAAAAACAATGGTACCAGGGATAGTTACATCCTGCAGGGGCATTTTAATATATTTCAGAATTGGAGCCTTTACCTCTCCTGTAACAATTGTAGCTTCGTATTCCTTACAGCCCGCCAAGGCCAGCAGGAATATAAACGAAGCAAACAAGCATTTAAAAAAATGTTTCATAGGTTTCGTTTTAATGGTTCATAATCCGGATTATATACATTTGTTTGAATTTCCTGTACCAGTTTTTCTACTTTCATCCCCTACAAACGTAAACAAAAAAATTTCTTGTACAAACGTTTGTTCTATTTTTTTTAATTCTGGATTTGTTTTAACCTATTGCCCGCCTGTTTTTAAATATTTTCAATTATTGCAGGCAAAACGGGTTATTAATTACTTAAATATTAAATTGTACTCCTTATATTTGTACAAACGTTTATACAGAAAATATACCTGATGCAGAAAGCTAACATCACAGACATAGCTGAGATGGCAGGCCTCTCAATCACAACCGTATCAAGAGTTCTGAACGGCAAGGCCGAGCAATACAGAATTGGAAAAAAATCACAGCAAAAAGTAAGGGAGGCGGCAAAAAAATTAAATTATGTCCCCAACCACTTTGCTTCTAATCTGAGAACGGGGAAAAGCGGTACAATCGCATTGATCATTCCGTCCCTGAATAACCCGTTTTTTGCCGGCATTGCAAGTGAAATAAATACTGCCGTCAGAAAATTCAACTATATCACTATAATCAGTGACAGTGATGAGAACGTCGATACCGAAAAAATGGAGCTCCTTCAGCTTGCAGCAAGAAATATTGAGGGTCTTATAATTGTTCCGTGCGGCGACCAATGGGAACACATGAAAGAAATCCAGGATATGGGAATCCCTGTAATATGTATTGACCGGTATTTTGAAGATATAGATATTCCTTTTATTTCCACTGATAATTATGAAGGAGCATTTAATGCAACAAAATACCTGATTGAAAGAGGTCATTCAAGAATAACCTGCATACAGGGAGTCCAGGGTTCTACCCCAAACCGGTTAAGGGTCAAAGGATTTATGGATGCAATGAAGGAAGCGGGACAAGAGAATTATATTATTACCGGAGATGATTTCACTTTTCATAATGGTTACCTCGAGACTAAACTTCTTCTTCAGCTTAAAGAACGTCCAACTGCAATTTTCGCACTGAGTAACACTATTGCAATGGGCTGCATGAAAGCCCTTAAGGAAAAAAACTTACAAATACCGAAAGACATTTCATTGATAACATTCGATGACCACCCTTACCTGGATTATTTGTCCACTCCACTATCATGCGTAGAACAACCCGTTAAGGATATCAGTATAATGGCGGTAAAGTTTCTTTTATCATTGATCCAGGGAAAAAGTATAGCCCAGAGTCAGGTTTTACTTAAACCAAATTTGATCGTAAGAGATTCTGTTGGTGCTCCTGCAGAGTGATTATTGATAACCCTGATTGTCAACCCTCATCCAGTACCAAGTTCTTTGCAATACGCTAGCCAGGTGACGGATCAATAATGGAGTGCTTCAAAAAGCTGCAATTACTTGCAGCATTTTTTACGACTGAAGGGCCTGGCTCTCCTGGTCTATGACCTTCACCTCTTCAGCTCCTCGAAGCCCTTTCCAAATACACCCATGACGTTTGCCACGGTAATGAACGCCTTGTCATCAATGCTCCTGATGATCCGGTAGAGGTCACTGGCTTCGTTCTTCCTGACAAGCGTGATAATCACCTTCTGGTTCTCCTTGCTGTACCAGCCGGTGCCGTCAATGACAGTCACACCGCGGTGAAGCTTGCCTGTTATCTGGT
>JAKAXP010000357.1 GCA_021816545.1 Bacteroidota bacterium | reverse complement strand
ATCTCAAGGGAGGCCCGCACAATGAAGACCGGCGTCAGTGGTCGCCCTGCAGACACTGAAGGGTCAATCCTTAGGGTTGCTGCGGTGCTGCTTCTGATGCCTGTTGATGAAGTCTGCGGGTTGGTACCGTCGATCGTATAAATTATATCGTATCCCGCCTCAGCAGTTGAGATAGTAAGATCAAACGGCGAATCACAGAACCCTGCTTCACGGTCAAAGCTCAGCTGAAGGGTCTCCGGCACCTCAGGCATGGAGAGTGCTGCACTGATGCCGAGATCAAAGTAGAAGTCGGAACTGCTGAGGCTGACATTTAATGCCTGGATACATACCAGGTTTGTTCCTTCCACCAGTGGGACATCGGTTGAATCGAGCGTAAAAAGTTCAAATGTACCCGATTCATGGTTTCCCGGGGCAAATGAAGCGGGGGAGAGGGTAGCAGGTGCATTTTGCCTCAGCACCTCCGTGCCGTTGATCCAGATCACAAATCCGTCATCATAGTTAACCCTGAACTGAATGTTCTTTATCCTGTCAACAGAGAAGGCATTGAAGGTGCTTCTCATATAAAGAGTTGAGTAAGTGTTGATCATGTCGCTGAGCAGCACCCCACCGGTACCGTCACCGTAACGGAAAGGAGCATTGCCCTGGCTCCAGCCCTGGTCTATGAACGCCTGGGTCATCCAGTCGGCAGGCAGACCTGTGGCGGCAGTGCCTTTAAGATATTTGTATCCGGAACCGGCAGTGAAATCGATCTGGCCAAACGTGGCAAGGCACAGAGGGAAAAACAGGCTAAGGCTAAGTAATCTGAGACGCATCTGTTTAAAATAATCCCGGGCGTCAGGTATAAAAGTTACAAAAACCTTGTTCCCGGGGAAAAGTCAAAAATAGCTATTTTCCCGTTATGTGCTGCCACCGGCATAAGCCATGCCTTCAGAACTGAACGTATTCCACTCTCGTTATCTTCCTTGCTGCCTTGAGCGTGTCATGCAGCAGGTCACTCAGGTGGTGCAGTTCATACTCCTTCCCGCCTCTCTCCTTTGCGTAAAACTTACTGATTTTACCGGGCGATGATCTTATCACAACGTCCTTCGAGGTGTTCATCAGGTACATCCTCTCGTGCGGCAGGCTCATTATGTGAAAACTGAAGTCCATATCGAATGAAATACCTGTTGTTAGTCAAATTGACCTGAAGTCCTCCGGGAGTCAGGTTCCTGAAATAAGGAAATCCCTCATCCGTAAATAATTAACGAACAAGAGATGAAAAGATTGCTTTCGCCGGTCAATTCCGGATACGAATTATCACCCCGCGGAGTTATATATAGCAGAACGAGAGTCAATATTATCACCAACAGGCATCAGGATGATGAAAAGTGAACTTGGCCGAAAGCTTTATTTTATAGCGGTATCGGCAATGATAGTACTTCTGCCGGCCGGCATTTGCGGGCAGGGAGTAACGGAAGAGCCAATCCTGTCAGGATCACGTGAAGACAGCCTGAAGTGTCAGGAAAACATGGCTGTTTATATGGCTGCAGTTCAGGGAGGAGATCTCGCCGGTACTCTCGGCCCATGGAGACAGGTACTTAATGACTGCCCTTCTTTTTATGAAGAAATATATGCAGACGGTGAATCTATCTACAGGGAGTTGTTTGAACGTACAGGCATGCAGGAGTACATTGACTCGATAGTGATGATTTTGACGCAGAGGACTTATTATTTCGGCAACAAGCCGTCGAATGACCTTCATAAGGCTGAAATCCTGTTTGATCTGGCCGGTGATGATCCGGCGTACCTTGGGCTCTGCTATAATATCCTTGCAGAGGCTGCCGGTAGTTTTCCTGATCAGATGGAATGCTCTCATTTTGTTCGCATGGCGACTGTGGCAGCAAGCCTTTATGCAATGGGTGAAATAGATACTGAAGAGCTCGGCAGTGCTTTTGTAACTGCAATCGGCACAGTCGACTGGAGGATGGAGAATCACATTGCAGGATGCAGTGATGCAGAAGATCTGGAGAATATGGAAACCTTTTACCGCACAAGCGGGGCGATGACCTGTGAGGGACTGGAGACACTCTATGGGGAAAAGCTCGACCGCAACTTCAGGGATACGGCTTTTGTCAGGAAGGTTTTCACGATGACAGAGGAAGCCGGTTGTGCCGGATCTGATCTCTATTACAATGTTGCAGTCAAGATGTTTGCAAGTGACCGTTCGGCAAAAAATGCAGTAAGACTGGCCGAGCTGAATGCTGCCGCAGGAAATGACGATAAGGCCATATCCTACTTCACGGAGGCATATAACCGTGATACCACCCGTGCTGTCAGGTCCGGGGTGCTGATGCGCGTGGCCCTCATGGAACTGGGACAGGGAAAGAGGCAGGAAGCCAGGGACCGGGCGGAGCATGCCTGGCAACTGAATAAAAAGAATGCTGAAGCCCTAATGCTCCTTGCTGATTGTTATGCAGGAGCTGAGCTTGGGAATAAGTTTGACAATCTTGCTGCCTATTGGGTTGCGGTGGATTACCTTCAGGCGGCTGTGAATGCGGATCCTTCAATTAAGTCAAAGGCTGATGCAAAGATCAGGGCGTATATGAAATTGTTCCCAACCAGGGAGGATTGTTTTTACCGCAAGATCCTTGACGAGGGTGTTGTTTACACCGTCGGTGGCTGGGTCAACGAGATCACCAGGGTAAGGTTCAGGAAGGAGTAGCTTCCCGTTAGCAGGAG
>JAKAXP010000356.1 GCA_021816545.1 Bacteroidota bacterium | reverse complement strand
AAGATCGCGGAGATAACGGATGTTGTTGACCGCAACGTATTCTATATTATCCCGGTTGTAAACGTAGACGGCAGGGCTCACTTCTTCGCAGATGCGAACACACCCAGCAGCAACAGGGGACTCCGCATTCCCATCGATGATGACCGTGACGGACTGTATGACGAAGACGGTCCCGAAGACCTTGACGGCGACGGATCAATCACTAATATGCGGATCAGGGATACACTTGGAAGGTTAAGGAGTGACCCGGCAGACCCGAGGCTGATGATATCTGTCAAACCGGGAGAAAAGGGCGAATGGACAAGGCTCGGCCAGGAGGGTATTGACAATGACGGCGACGGTCTGGTGAACGAGGACGGCGAGGGATTCGTCGACGGCAACCGCAACTGGGGCTTTAACTGGAATCCCAACTATGTGCAGAGGGGTGCAGGCAATTACCCGTTTGAGGGGACAGGCATAAAGGCAATTGCTGAATGGATGCTGGCAAGGCCGAATATTATCCTTGTGTTTGCCTTCCACAACAACGGGGGGATGTATCTCAGGGGACCGTCGTTCAAGGCTGCCGGCGAACTGCCACAGGGCGACATTTCAGTTTATGATTACCTGGGCCAGAACATGGAGAAAATCGTTCCCGGCTACGAATACCTGATCAGCTGGAAGGACCTTTATGCCACATATGGCGACTTCACAGACTTTACAAACAACCTGATAGGCTCATACTCCCTGGTGGGCGAACTGTACCAGCCTGAAACGGAGACATATGACGGCACGCTCAAGAGAACGGCTGAAGAGCGCTCAAGGTTCGGCGAGGCTTCGGAGAGTGAACGCCAGCGGCTTCTCTTTGATGACAATGTCAACCAGGGCGAGCTCTTCAAGGAATGGAAGTCCTTTAAGCACCCGCTTTACGGTGATATTGAGATTGGCGGATGGACGAAGATGAGTTCACGTCTCCCGCATCCGTTCATGCTGCAGGACCTGGTTCACAGGAATGCCTCATCGGTGATCTTTGCGGCACGGCAGACCCCTAAGGTAACGATGGACGTGTTTGAGGTGAAGAAGGTTGGCGGTGACCTGTGGAGTGTAAGGGTCAGGCTGGTGAACAGGGGAGCGATACCATCGGTAACCTACCAGACGATAAAGAACAAGCTCTATCCGATTGACAGGCTGAGTGTTGCAGGGCGCAGCGCCAAAGTTGTGTCAGGAGGAGTGCTTACGGATGCATGGATGAACCTTGTCGATTACAAGGAGTTCCGTCCGGAGCTGCAGATGTGCCAGGTGCCCGGTTTCGGCAAGGTTGAATACCAGTTCCTTGTCAGCGGTAAAGGGGACATTGAGATAAGGTACGAATCACGCAAGGCGGGTACCATCAGCAAGACAGTGGCGCTGAAGCAGTAGTCTGCAGTCTGCAGTTGGCAGTAAGCAGTATTTCGGGGATTTCATTTCTGCCGACTGCTGAGTGCCGACTGCCGACTTCAGGAATTATTCTGCTTAAATCTTTCGGAGACCAGGGCTGGCCACTGGAGATCAAGCTCCTTCAGAGTCTTGAGCACCACGGTGGCAACACCGTAGAGCTTCTGCCAGTTCTTGTCGGCAGGGACAACTGTCCATGGTACCTCATTGCAACGGGTCAGTATCTTCTGGTAAACCTTCAGGTACTGGTCGAACTTTTCGCGCGTGTCCCAGTCGCCGTCCTTGTGCTTCCAGTGCTTCTCCTCAAGCTCGATGCGCTCCATCAGCCTCTCCTTCTGCGCCTCCTTCGAGACATTGAGGAAGAACTTAACCACCTTCGTGCCGTGGTCCTCAAGCATCTTCTCGAAGGTGTTGATGGTATCATATCTCTTTTCTATAATGTCAGCAGGTATGAACTTCTCAACCGATGGCACAAGTATATCCTCGTAATGTGACCTGATGAAAACCTGCATGACTCCTTTGGCAGGGCAGACATTATGGACCCTCCAGAGGAAGTCGTGTGCATATTCAAGTTCAGTGGGTTTTTTGAAGCTGTGCACCTCTATCCCCACCGGGTTGCAGTATTTCAGAAGTCCCTTCGTCACCCCGTCCTTGCCTGAGGCATCGGTTCCCTGCAGGACCACGATGATGCTGTATTTTCCCTGGGCGTACATTTTGTTCTGCAGCTCGCCTATCTCCATCAGTATCTTCTTTGTCTTCTTCTTTATCTCTTTCTTGTCCCACTCCCTGTTGAAAGTAGGGTGTTCCGAAATTTTCATGATCATGCGCTTTTATGTTCTTCACCCGTAAAATTAGGAATATTGGCCGATGAATTCTGAAAAATGTCAGAATTGCTACTCGTTGAACCAGACCTTTATCTTTTCTGCCTTTAACCTGGTGGCAAGCCATTTTTCAATCTGTTCCTTCTCCCGTGCAGCCAGGTCCTTCCCTCTTGTGGTCACGGTGACCAGGGCAAGGGTATCTGGCAACTCTCTGCCTTTTACATAGTTCAGTGTCTGCGAATAGGAGACCCCTTCAATCTGGGGGTACAGCACCTCAATCTCCGCCAGCAGTTCGCCGCCTCTTTCCTGTAAGGGTGTGATCCCTGTCAGGACAGCGTTTCGCTCCCTGAGGAGCATATTGAGGCGATGAATCTCTGACTTGAGCGTCTCAACCTCGCTGTTCTTCGTTGCCATATCGGAATATGAAAAGCCCTGCCTGAATTCCACCTTAACATTCTTAAGTGAGAAATCAGCTGTCCGGGCGGTGAT
>JAKAXP010000047.1 GCA_021816545.1 Bacteroidota bacterium | reverse complement strand
TTAGGCTCCGGGGCCATTGCAAGCAGAACCGCTGCGGATATGTACAGCCTTGCCATCCTGAAGAGTGAGATTGAGGATGACAGCCTGAACTTCACCCGTTTCCTGATAATCTCGGGCATGAAGAATAAGGCGGATATGAGCGGAAACAGAAGCCACCCTGAACATCCCGCGGGAAAGGAAGCTTCCGGCCCCGCCCGGCCTTACGGAACCGATAAGGCAATGGTGTGCTTTTCACTTCCCCATAAAGTGGGCTCTCTCTCACAGGTGCTCTCAGTCCTAGCCTTCTATCGGATCAGCCTTACAAAGATTCAGTCGCTTCCGATTGTTGGTCGTCCCTGGGAATACCTGTTTCACATTGATCTTATATATGATGATTATAAACGTTACCGGCTTGCACTTGATGCAATCAGGCCTTTGACAGAGGGACTTGAAATTGTCGGCGAGTTCAGGCACGGCCTGATGCCTTTCGAAACAGGGATGAATTAGCAGGGGAGGATACAAACCATGGAAAAATCATTGATAAAGGCAGCTTCTCGGACCGGTCTTGTAAATGAATACTATTTTTCAGCCAAACTGGCCCAGATCGCCCGTATGAGGCTGGAAGGAGCCGATGTTATCAATCTGGGGATCGGCAGTCCCGACATGCCGCCTGCGCAGGAGGTTACAGATGAGCTATCGCGAACCGCCGCAAAGGACACCAGTCACGGTTACCAGGGTTACAGGGGGATTCCAGCACTCAGGCAGGCCTTTGCGGAGTGGTATGAAAGATTTTTCGGTGTTACACTTGACCCGGCTACTGAAATACTTCCCCTGATGGGATCCAAGGAGGGCATTATGCATATAAGCATGGCTTTTCTTGATCATGGCGATGAGGTGCTTGTGCCTGATCCGGGCTACCCGGCATACAGCGCAGCTGCTCTTCTCGCAGGGGGCCGGGTCAGGACATATGATCTTTCGGAAGAAAACGGATGGATGCCTGACATCAGCGCCATTGAAGCCGGCGGGGTTGAAAGGGTGAAGATCATGTGGATCAATTATCCGCACATGCCGACAGGTACGAAGGCTTCGCAGGAGCTGTTTGAACAGCTTGTCAGCTTCGCGCACAGGAATCATATCCTGCTGTGCAATGACAATCCATACAGCTTTATCCTGAACAACGATCATCTGAGTATTCTGTCAGTACCCGGAGCCCGGGAGATTGCGCTGGAGCTGAATTCGTTGAGCAAATCGCACAACATGGCAGGATGGAGGATAGGGATGCTGGCCGGTGACAGCGGTTACATAAATGCTGTGCTCAAGGTTAAAAGCAATATGGATTCAGGGATGTTCCTTCCGCTGCAGGCCGCCGCTGCGGTGGCTCTTGCACTGCCGGATTCATGGTATGCGGAGCTCAATGAAGCCTACACCATGCGCCGCAGACTGGCCGCAGAAATACTGAGGTCGCTTTCATGTACATACAATGAGGCACAGTCAGGCCTCTTCCTCTGGGGAAGAATTCCCGAAGACCGGAAGGATGCAGAAGAACTGACCGAAGAGCTCCTTCACGGCAGGCATATCTTCATAACCCCAGGATCAGTATTCGGGAGCAACGGACGCAGGTACATCAGGATTTCGCTCTGCGCCGATGAAGAGATGCTCTCCAGGGCGCTCAGCCGCGTCAGAAGCAGGGCAATAACAAACAAACTACTAACTGTCTGATAAATTATGTCTGTAAACATCTGTATAGCAGGGCTTGGCCTCATAGGTGGATCGCTGGCACGCGGACTGAGGCTGAACGGTTTCACCGGCCATATTACCGGGGTGGAATCTAATCCGCATCATTGTACGATTGCTATGTACCGCGGACTGGCCGATGAGTTTCTGCCACTGAAGGAGGCTGTTGCCAAATCCGATATCATCATTCTTGCTGCACCGGTGGACGTCAACTGCCGGCTTCTGCCGGACATCCTTAACATGATTGCCGGTACCGGTAAGGTGGTGACTGATATGGGATCCACAAAGGCTGACATCACCGCTGTGGCTGACATGCACCCTGCCCGAGGCAGATATGTGGCAGCTCATCCCATGGCGGGGACTGAGCACTCCGGTCCGGCTTCAGCCGTCGACAGGCTCTTCAATGACAGGGTGGCAATAATCTGCGACCCGGAAAAAAGCGATGCCGATGCCCTTGAACTGATCGTTGCCCTGCTCCAGTCGTTCAACATGAAGATACAGTATATGGACGCGCGCGAACACGACGTGCATGTGGCATACGTTTCGCACATCTCGCACATCACCTCCTTTGCTCTTGCACTGTGTGTGCTTGACAAGGAGAAAGACACCGGAAACATCATGTCTCTGGCGGCCGGAGGCTTTGAGAGCACAGTGCGTCTCTCGAAAAGCAACGCCGAGACATGGGCCCCGATATTCACCGGAAACGCCGGTCCCATTCTGGAGGTGATAGATACCTATATTGAAAAGATGCGGCTGTTCAGGCAGCATATTGAGAACGGTGACGGGGCGGAACTCAGGCAGCTAATGAAATCGGCTAACCAGATTGGAAAAATCCTTAAATAAAACTCTGACAATACAATGAACACTGACGATCTCACAATGACCAGAACTATGACAATGACAGATAACAGGCTGAATATATTACCGGTGGAGGAGTGGCCCCTGTTCAAGAAACGGCCGCTTGTGATAGCCGGTCCGTGCAGTGCCGAGAGTGAAGAACAGGTATTGACCACAGCTGCAGCTCTCTCTGCATCAGGCCGGGTTGATCTTTTCAGGGCCGGCATATGGAAGCCGCGCACCCGTCCGGGACAGTTTGAAGGGGTAGGTTCTCCCGGACTGCGGTGGCTGAAGCGGGTGAAGGATGAATTTGGCCTGCCTGTGGCGGTGGAGGTGGCAACAGAAAGGCACGTATATGAGGCGCTGAAACACGGTGTTGATGCTGTGTGGATAGGAGCACGTACCAGCGTGAATCCGTTTGCCCTGCAGGAGATAGCCTCAGCCCTCAGGGATACGGATGTCATGGTGTTTGTGAAAAATCCGGTAAACCCTGACCTTGAGCTATGGATCGGGGCACTGGAGCGGATCAGCCGTGCCGGCATCACCCGTCTTGCAGCCGTGCACCGCGGATTCTCTACCTGGGAAAAGAGCTCGTTCCGCAACCAGCCAAGGTGGCAGATAGCTGTGGAACTCAGGCAGCGGATCCCCGGACTGGGGCTGATCTGCGACCCGAGTCACATGGGTGGAGACAGTGCCTTCATCGGAGACCTTTCCCAGAAGGCAATGGACCTCAACTATGACGGCCTGATGGTGGAGACACATATTGATCCGCCCAGCGCGCTCAGCGACAGAAAACAGCAGATCACTCCGGTGGAACTTATGAATATGCTCGGAAGCCTTGTTCTCAGGTCGCCCTCCTCTGATGACCCGGAGTTCCTGGAGACAATTGAGGATCTCCGCAGCCAGATAGATGTCTATGATAACCTGCTGCTTGACATCCTTGAAAGCAGGATGCAGGTGGCTGAGACAATCGGACGCTACAAGAAGGAGCATGGGATCACCATCCTCCAGAGTGCAAGATGGAAGGAGGTCAGGAACAATGCCGTTGACAAGGGTGTCAGAAAAGGGCTGACCCCGGAATTCATCAGTACAGTTCTCGAGGCCATCCACCAGGAATCGATCATACACCAGATGAAAGTGATGAAAGAAGACTAAATTAGAGGTCTTGTAACATTAACGGGCAAAGCAGTACTTTATGAACATTACAGTTACCCCCTCACAGCTGGGTGGCACTCTTGAAGCCCCTCCGAGTAAAAGTCTGACACAGAGAGCCATAGCTGCCGGGTTGCTTGCCAGTGGAACAACTGTCATCCGCCATCCTTCGTTCTGTAATGACTCCGTTGCTGCCATGGGTATTGCCCGCGCCCTGGGTGCAATTGTCACTGAGGAAGAGGACAGTATCACCGTCTTTCCAGGAGAGAGGCCGGCAGGCCATGTTAATATTAACTGCGGTGAGTCCGGGCTGGCGCTCAGGATGTTTGCTCCTGTGGCTGCACTTATGTCAGACAGTGTCTCTGTTACCGGGGAGGGTTCTCTGATGCGGAGACCGGTGACAATGATAAGCGAGGCATTGGCTCAGCTGGGTGTCAGGGTTGAGACGGCAGGCGGACTGCTTCCGGTGCAACTTTCAGGCAGGTTACGGGCAGGTAGGGCCCTTGTTGACGGATCAACAGGCTCGCAGTTACTGACAGGGTTACTGATGGCCCTGCCGCTGGCGAAAGGGGAGAGCCGGCTGGATGTGGCGAACCTGACCAGCAAGCCCTATATCGGCCTTACCCTGAGACTGCTCGCAGATTTTGGTCTAACAGTAATAAACGACAACTTCAGGACTTTCACAATCCCGGGGAACCAGGTTTACCGGGCCCGGGAGTACAGTGTTGAAGGAGACTGGAGCGGTGCGGCTTTTCTCCTGGTGGCAGGTGCCACGGGGCAAGGGGTGACGGTTAAGAACCTGGGGGCCGGCAGTATGCAGGCAGACCGGGCTGTGATGCGTGCCCTTGAGGATGCCGGGGCGGCAATTGAAGTTGCAGACGAAAGTATAAAGGTATCCGGGACAAATCTCAGTGCTTTCTCCTTTGATGCCACTGACTCACCCGATCTCTTTCCTCCGCTTGCGGCGCTGGCGGCCGGGTGTGACGGCGCCAGCACGATCAGTGGGGTGGGGAGGCTGAGGCATAAGGAGAGTGACAGGGCTGAAGCGATAGCTGACGTTCTTGGCGCAATGGGCATCAGTGTGCGGTTCAGCGGTGACGCAATGGTGATAACCGGCGGGCGGGCGAAGGTCGCTGTCGTATCATCGCACAATGACCACCGGATTGCCATGATGGCGGCGGTGATGGCAGCCAGCGCCGCAGGTCCCGTAACAATAACCGGGGCAGAAGCTGTCGCAAAGTCCTACCCCGGTTTTTATGATGATCTTAACCGACTTGGTGCAAGAGTTTCCTGAAACGGGCCGGATGTCTATCGTGGCCTTATTTCACGCCGCATGAACAGGATGTAGGAGATCACAAAACTTATTATTGTCCCTGCAATCAGCCCCGTTACCTGCGGCCAGACAAGAAGCAGGCTCTGTCCCAGGGGCAGTGGCCCGGGAACAGTGCCAATCATTTGTTCCATTGTCAGCGGACCCAGGCTGCGCACTGAAGGCATCAGCAATGTAGTGGTAGCCTCGCTGAAGAGCTGGTTGGGCATTACCCTCATAAGGGTCAGCCTGAGTTGTTCGAAGGCAACCATATGATATGGCGAGGCGGCTGCCGAAGGCTCCATAGGCTTCAGAATCATGTTTACAATAAGAGGGTAAAACACCGTAAAGAACAGCCACACAGCTATTGCTGACAGGGCTGCCGTGGCAGGCTGACGGAAGAGTACGGAGAAGAGGATGGAAAGATTAAGCCAGAATGCAACATAGATTATGCTTAAAAGGATGAAGAAGATCATCCTCACAAACTCTTCAGCGGTGGGAGGGATGCCCAGTGACACCAGGCCGGCTCCCATAACAGTCAGCCCCAGCACAATCAGCATAGCACTAATAACGGCCAGTGCAGCAACAAACTTGGCATTTATCAGGTAGTCGCGGTGGATTGGCTGTGAAAGAATCCTGCTGAGGGTTCCCCTGTTATGTTCTGAGTTGATTGCATCAAATCCGAGTCCTATGCCCAGCAGCGGCCCCAGGAAGCTGATGAAGACCATGAACGATGGCATTGTGCCGTCAGAGATCGTGAACAGCTTCAGGAAAAAGAAGCTCCCTTCGGGGTCATTTGGCTTGACAGCCTGCCCCATGTTTGAGAGCGCGGTATAAAGTGATCCGAGGCATGTCAGGGCGATGATAGCCGTCAGAATGATGAAACGCCATCCGCCAAGGTGATCAGACATCTCTTTTTCCATTATCACCCGGAACGGATGCTTTGCCCTGCTCCTGTTCCGGTTGTTCAGTCCGGTGAGTGTAACAGCTGGATTATTCATTGGTTGCACCTCCTTCAAAATAACGGTAATAGATATCGTCAAGGCCGTATTCCCTTTTATTCAGGGAGGTCAGCCTGATCCCGGCTCCCAGGACGGCAGCAGCAACCTCGCCGGTGAGGTCGCGTGCACAGGCAATCTGCAGTATTCCGTTTTCCTCACTGACGCTGCTGACTCCCTCCGTATTCAGGAGTGCCTGCCTGATCGCCTGTTTCCTTTCCTCCGGACCGGGAGCCTCTCCTGCATGCGCAGGGGGGAAGTCTATCCCGGCTTCGATAGTGTAGGGTGACTTGCCAAAGAGCTGTGATGCAAGGCTTTTCACATCTCCTGCGGCCAGCAGCCTTCCTCCGACAAAGAGTCCGACCCTGTCGCAAACCTGCTGCACCTGGTGAAGATGATGTGATGAAAACAAAACCGTTATCTTCTGTTCACGGCTCAGCTCAACTATCAGGTCAAGGAACTCCCTGACTCCGGCGGGATCTATCCCGAGGGTGGGTTCGTCAAGTATGATGACCTCGGGGTCTTTGATAAGGACATCTGCAAGTCCCAGCCTTTGCCGCATTCCACGTGAGTACTTGCCTGTCTTTTTATGCATTTCATTTGCAAGGCCAACCCGCTCCAACAGTTTTTCAGCACGTATCCGGGCCTCCGATTCAGGTATGCCATTGAGGCAAGCAGTATAGATAAGGTTTCGCAGGCCTGACATGTCATCATAGAATCCAACCTCTTCCGGCAGGTAACCAACTTTTTTCTTTACCTCAACGGGGTGAGTAGTGGGATCGAGTCCGCAGACCCTTACAGTTCCGGAATCAGGCTCAGTAAGCCCCAACATCATCAGTATGGTGGTTGATTTCCCGGCTCCGTTTGGTCCGAGCAACCCGAAGATCTCACCAGTGGAGACAGTCAGGAAAAGGTTGTCAACCGCTGTGAACTGACCGTACCTCCGGGTCAGTCCCGTCAGTTCAATGATGTTCCCTGTCACGGCTACCTCCTTCCGTACTTGCGGAACAGATACCAGACTGTGCCTGCAGCGGCAGCAATAATCAGGACCCCAATCCAGCCCCACAACATTGGCGTCTTGACAGACATGCGGAAGGAGGCTTTTGAAGATGCCTCGGGTGTCCGTGCCTCAAGGTTAGTAACATAATCGCCAGGTATGGCTTTCCTGTCAGCCTTGATTGTTGCAGTTAATGTGGCTTCCCTCCCTGCAAGTATGGTTTCAATCTTTTTAGGCTCAAAGGAGACCTCCCAGTTGACAGGTGCCGCATGAGTCAGCTGAACATCTGAAAGGACGGAAGTGCCTGTATTCCTTACCACAAGGTCAATCTTCCTTTCTTTCCCTGCAACGATATCAGAACTGAGAAGCCCCGTGGGGGTGGTAAGTTCTAATTTATATGAACCTGTTATGACGGCTTCGAGCTTCAGCTCACCTGATGAGGAGCCTGAAACGGCACTTACGGGGATGACGTAGTTGCCTTCCTCAACCTGCTCTGAGGGCTTTATCTCTATGAATACGTTGACAGTGCTGTTAGCCTCAACGTCAACTGAAGTGACCTGTTTCCCGTTGGCACTGAAAGTAACCATCCAGCCTCTTGGCACATCCCCCTTAAGTGAATAAGTCTGCGCATCGGCAGTACGGTTGATCAGGTCAGCACTGTAATTAAAAGTTGAACCGGCATTTCCCTTCATATTGGCCTGCCGGGTTGTGAACTCGGTCATATAGGTTCCCTGTTCGGAAATGTTCACCGTAAGGGGAAGGTTATAATTCTCCCCGGCTGCAAGGTAGATCCTGTAATTGCCCTTGTTGACCTGGAAAGGCACTTCAACCCTGAGTGAGATGCTTTTCTTCTCGCCAGGGAGTACAGCTACCTGCCTTACATTGAGGGCGCCTGCCTTCAGGGTATAGTTCCAGTTGCGCGGCAGGTTGTTCACCGACAGATCAAGCGTTTCAAGCCTGTCACCGTTGTTTATCACATCAATTGTGTAATCAATTGATTCCCCGGGCGGGACCGAAATCTTTGTGAACGGGGTGTAGAGCAGGATGCTGTCCTTGTCAGCGGCAGTTGCTGCGCCGCAGGCGATTATCCCATAGGAAAGGATAAAAAAGACAGCAGTCAGTTTCTTCAGTGTTAACATAAGAATTTCCTCCTGTATTTTTTATTTTTTTTACATGGAATGCAAAGTTATAAGGCGGAACATGACATTTACAAGAGGTTGCATCTCCAGGTGAGCAACCACTGCCATATCCGGAATGCAAGGCCGGTTATTTCAGATTGAATCTGAATAATTTATAGCCATAACACCTTAGCTGTTAAAGTTTTCTTAAATATTTTCCCCATGCCGGACCGGAGGGTGAAAGGATGTTATGGAACCGTGATCTCTTCTGTTGAGGTGCGGATTGGAATGATTTTTGAAGCACTGATGCATTCAGAAAAAACCTTTACATGAACAGACCTTTGAAAACTGCTGTCCTTGCACTGACGACCTTTGCCGGACTGCTGACCATGGCCCTGAGCGGCTGCCTGAGAGATCCGTATGATGATTATGAAGTTGTAATCCCCACAATCCCCGGGTGGGAGGTGACAAGCAGGGAACACGGTCTTGAAGGCAATCTCCGCAAGCTTTTTTTTGTCAATCCGGCCGATGGATTCCTGATAGGGTATAATGGCTTATTTCTTCAGACATCTGACTCCGGGAAAACCTGGATATCCCGGAATTCAGGAACTGATCAGCACCTTGGAAATATATTCTTTGTCGATGAGAATTCCGGTTTCATATCGGGCAGGGGAGCTGACGACTGCCAGGGCGGGGATTGCGGCAAGGGAAGCTTCCTGCTAAGAACGGTTGACGGAGGCGGCACATGGGAAAAGGTTTTCTATGACACGCTTGCTTATCTTGAGTCGATGGTGTGGCGTGATGCCAGCCACGGACTGGGTGTGATGGAATACAGGGTATCTGATCAGTCATCGGGCAGGAAACTGGTTCGCACTGATGACGCCGGAGATACATGGATTGCAGTAAACCAGGCTATTCCTCAGACCATGTCCCCGCAGCTCGTTAACACAGGAGACATCTGTTATCTTGCCGGATCGGATGCCGTAATCAAAAGTACCGATTTCGGCCTGACATGGCAGACGCTTCAGACTCCGCCTCACATGACCGGCGGTTGGTACCGGATATACTTCTATAACAGCAATCTTGGATTCATTGCCGATAATGCGGCCGTTTACAGGACTGCTGACGGAGGTCAGACCTGGCAGCGGACTGACAGTGACATGGCTTACTTTGACGGAATGCACTTTTATGATCAGTACCGGGGTTTCTGTTTCAGCCTGCTGATGCAGTACCAGGGAGGAGACTGGCCTGTTATAGTGGGTACCTACGTCTATACCACCACTGACGGCGGGGAGTCCTGGCTCAGAAGCGATCTTTTCAGGGGTTTCTATGCCGGCAGCCTGAGCTTCCCGACCGATGAGACAGGCTATGGGATAAACGGAACGAACATTCATACATTCCGCAAAAAGTAGGTAGGATCAAATATCCTTGGAATTCTGAATTTTAAGTCCCAAGTTTGCGCCGCCGGAAAAAGGCAAATGAATCCTTTTTCCCCGTAACTTGTGATGATTCATGATTTCAGGAAGAAAGACATCGAAGAAGTATTCAGGACCCCGATAGTTCAGCAGACTGCATTCTGGTCGGAGGTAAAGCGCCGCATGGGCATCAGGACTCTGGCCTGCAATTTCAGGGTACCATCTTCGGGCCATGAGGGTGACGTCAGAACCGGAAGCAGCATCACATCTGATGTTCTTGTTGTACTGAGACAACTGGATCAGAATCATTCTATTGCATACGTTCCGTATGGTCCGGAACTGGATCCGGCCGATGAGTACCGGGGTGTTTTCCTCGAGGAACTGTCAGAGTGTCTTCGTTCACAGCTTCCCGGTGACTGTATCATGATAAGGTATGACCTCGCATGGGAATCGTTCTGGGCCAGGGAAGAGGATTCTTTTACCCCTGAGGGGATATGGCTCGGTCCGCCGGCACACAAGCTGCAGGAACTGAGATTCAACTTTGCCACTCATAACCACAACCTGCGAAAAGCTCATTCCAACATTTTGCCCTCAAACACTATTTTCCTCGACCTCAGGAAGGACGAAGCATCATTGCTTCAATCGATGAAGCACAAGACAAAGTACAATATCGGGCTGTCGCAGAGGAAGGGAGTAAAGGTTAGCGTGGCTGGCACGGATAATCTGGCGCTGTGGTACGCCCTGTATACTGAAACTGCCCGCAGGAATGGCTTTTATCTTCATAATTTAGAATACTTCAGGGCTGTACTTACCAGCACCGCAGAGAATACCCAGTCACCTGCCGAGGTATTACTGCTCATTGCAGAGTATGAAAAAGAACCGCTGGCAGCGATGTTCCTGGTGCTCACCGGAAACAGGGGGACATATCTTTATGGCGCCTCCTCATCGCGAATGCGTAACCTCATGGCTACATATGCCCTGCAGTGGAAAGCCATTTTGCTTGCGAGGGAGAGGGGATGCACCGATTATGACATGTTCGGAATCGCTCCCAATCCTGACCCTGACCACCCGATGTACGGCCTGTACAGGTTCAAGACTGGCTTCGGGGGTGAGATCCGCCGGTCGATGGGCTGCTGGGACTATCCCCTTGACAGTGCTGCCTACAATTATTTTGCAGCCGGTGAAATGGTAAGCCAGGGGTACCATATCAACTGATCCTTCGACCGGAAGGGGCGAAAGAGAAATTCAAGCGATAAACTTCAGGGTGACCGAACCTACTGCCGGAACACCCGGAATTTATTTACCGATACAGAACTTCGAGAATATCTCACCCAGGATGTCATCCGGAGTCACGCGGCCGGTAATAAGACCCAGGTAGTAAATTGCCTGCCTCACATCAGTTGCTATCAGGACTGTCGGTATTCCGTCACGGAAGCCGTCGAGCACACGCTGAAGGCTGTCTGAGACATTCTTAAGTGCTTCGAAATGCCTTGCGTTGGTTACGATATATTGCGGGTTGTCAAGCTTCCCTGTCTCAACTGACGCAATCAGATGCTCCCTGACCGCTTCAATTCCGTCAGAATTCCAGGCTGAGACAAACAGGACAGGGCAGGAGCACAGGGCTGTGGTCTCATCCTTAAGTCCTGCCGCAATATTCTGTGAAACGAGGTCTGACTTGTTGATGACAGCAATTATACGGGTTCCCCCGTCACCGGTAATCTCCCTTATCCCTGTCACCATGGATGAGACGCTTTCGGCACTGTCAGTTGCTTCAGCCACCGCAAGCACTATCTCAGCTGCCCTGAGCTTGTTGCGTGTCCGCTCCATTCCCAACTCCTCTATCTCATCACCCGACTGCCTCAGTCCTGCAGTATCAATGAACCTGAAAAGCAGTCCCCCCACATGAAGTACTTCCTCAATCGTATCACGGGTAGTCCCGGGGATATCCGAGACAATGGCACGTTCCTCCTGAAGCAGAACATTCAGCAGTGATGACTTGCCTACGTTTGGCCTTCCGGCAATCACTACAGGTATACCCTTCCTGATGGCATTGCCCAGCCTGAAAGATGAGGCAAGCCCGTCAACCATATCCTTAATCTTAAGGACAGTTTCGGTCATGGCAAAACGGTCAGCAAACTCCACATCCTCCTCACTGAAGTCAAGCTCAAGTTCAACCAGGGAGGCAAACGCAATCAGTTCCTGTCTCAGTTTTTCGATTCCAGCCGACAAACCTCCCCTCAGCTGGGTTGCAGCCAGCCGGTGTGCAGCCTCTGAATCGGCAGCTATAAGATCTGCCACCGCCTCTGCCTGTGACAGGTCCATCTTGCCGTTCATAAATGCCCTCATCGTAAATTCTCCCGGGGTGGCAGTCTCCACACCTTTTTCGATAAGAATTTCAATTATCCGGCGCTGTATGAACGGAGAGGCATGACAGCTTATCTCAACCATGTCCTCCCCGGTATAGGAATGAGGAGACCTGAAGACCGAGACCAGTACCTGATCAATGAATTCTCCATGCGAAGATATAGTCCCGAATATTAATGTATACCCCTTCGCGCCAAGGATATCTATCTGTTTATCTGCCGGTTGGAATATTTCAGACAATGTTTCAACAGCACCCTTGCCGGATACCCTGACAATTGCAATTGCACCCCCACCGGAAGTGGCCGGAGCACAGATGATTTTTTCCTTTTGCACCATGTTCATGACAGGTGCAAAGTTAATTGAATTCTACCGTGAGAGGTTGTCGGCAATGAATGTATTGTCCGGTATCAGTGCTGAGGTATTTACCTGGTCAAATTTGACCCTGGAGCTTCTTCCGTTGATGTGATTTGTGGCAAGCATGTCAGTCATAACATATCCCTCTTTTGTACCGAGCGGTTGGGTTGCAAGGATCTCAATTGTCTTGAAAAGCTCGCTGTCAAAGTTGTAAAAATCGATCTTCCTTGTTTTCAGGCTTCCCATCTCCAGGTATGTAACTTTCCTTGAGTAGCCGTATTCCCCGGCCTTTTCATCAGTGACAGGTACACTTTCTATTATCCAGACCCCTGCTTTGCCCGATTCCGGCATATGACTGATCTTAAAATCACTGTTAGATCG
>JAKAXP010000355.1 GCA_021816545.1 Bacteroidota bacterium | reverse complement strand
GATTATCAGGGGGATTCCCTGTGAGACGATATACCAGAAAACATAACCGTCAAAATCAATCACTCCGGCCCAGAACAGAATGATAAATGCCAGGTTGAACACCCTGAAGAGGAACTCCCGGAGGAAGGTGCCGAGGACAGCATCATAAAGTACCTTGTTGTAGTTATCCAGAAGATTAAACAGCAGCGTAATAAGCAGCAGGGCAGGCAGATAGAACGAATACTCGGAAATCAGCGGTGAGCGCTCCAGGTTCGCCTGCTCAAAATGAGGTCCGTAAATCTTCAAAAATATCACTGCTCCGAGGAACCCTGCAAGAGTGATCACAACTGACAGTCCCAGAAATCCGTGATGCCTGCCGCGGCTATCCCTGAAATACGGAAACAGCCTGTTGATTACATTGGTGAATCCAAGGCTGGAGAACTGGGCAAGCATGGTTGCAAATGAGAGTAGCAGCTGAACAACACCTATCTCGCCTGTTGTAAAGATCTTTGGCGAAAGGATAATGATATTTACGAATCCGAGCAGGGCGCCAAGATAGGACCAGGCGGTCCCGCGTATTGTCTGCCTCTGTACTATGCCCATGTTGCTTTGACGTTGCGGCAAATGTATAACAATATACTCATTTGATTTAAGGATCAGTTGGTGTATTTTTGTCGGATGATTTAAATCCGGGTTTGCGCCCGACTAAAGCCCTGCAAATGAAACTGAGCACCTTCAAATCAGCCCTGCCGCATCTTATTGCCGTACTTCTCTTCACGGTGGTCTCTTTTGCCTATTTCTTCCCCGTACTGGAGGGCAAGAAAATCAACGCCCATGACACCAAGGTCTATGAGGGCTCATCGAAAGAGATAAGCGATTACCGCGATAAATACGGCCACGAGCCGCTGTGGACAAACTCGATGTTCGGGGGGATGCCTGCATATATGATCTCGGTCAAATACCCCGGAAATCTTTTCAAGCATCTCGACAATTTCCTCAAGCTCTATCAAACCCCGGTGGCGGCACTCTTTCTCTCCATGCTTGGTTTCTATATAATGCTGCTCTTCTTTGGTGTAAATCCATGGCTTGCAATGGCAGGGGCACTTGCATACGGATTCTCATCATACCTGTTTGTAAGCCTCTCCGCGGGTCATAACACAAAAGCATATGCAATGGCGTACATGGCGCCGGTAATAGGTTCGGTTGTCTACTCCTTCAGGAAGAATGCCATTGCAGGTGCCTCGCTGTTCGCCATGTTCCTCGCACTGCAGATTATGGCGAACCATTTCCAGATCACATATTATACAGGAATAATAGTGCTGATATTTGGGATCTTTGAGCTTATCAATGCTGTAAAAGAGAAGGTGGTTCCGGCATTTCTTCGTACTCTCGGGATGCTTGTTGTGGGAGCCCTTATTGCCTTCAGTGTCAATTTTGCACCGTTATACTCCACCTGGGAATACAGCAAGGAATCAACGCGCGGAAAGAGCGACCTGTCAAAGGTCGAGGGCACGGACGGCTCAGGCCTGGACAAGGCATACATAACTCAGTGGAGTTATGGTATTGATGAGTCGCTGACATTCCTGATTCCCGGCTTCAGGGGCGGGGCATCAAAACCTTTTGACAACAGCTCTGAAACTGTTAAGGCATTGAGGAAAAATAACATGGGACAGGCGCAGGGACAGCTTTTCAGTTACTGGGGCAAACAGCCCGGCACAAGCGGGCCTGTCTATTTCGGGGCAGTTGTGCTGTTCCTTTTCGTGCTTGGCCTGCTGATACTTAAGGGCAGGGAAAAATGGTGGATACTTACTGCTGCGATACTTTCACTTCTGCTCTCGTGGGGGAAAAACCTGATGCCATTCACTTCACTTTTCATTGATTTCTTCCCCGGCTATGACAAGTTCCGGGCGGTCTCAATGACGCTGGTGATGGCAGGAGTGCTTGTTCCACTGCTTGGTATACTGGCACTTAAGGAGATCTCGGAAGGCACCTTAAACAGGGAGAAAGCAGCAAAGTCGGTGCTGATTGCCGCCCTGGTCACCGGAGGTCTGGCATTCATTTTCTTTCTTATTCCCGGGCTTGCCGGATCATTCCTTAGTCCTGAAGAGAACTCCTTCCCGGATTCCCTGGCATGGATCAAGGAGGCAATGGTGGCCGACAGGAAGATGATGCTTCGCGCGGATGCACTCAGATCTTTTATCTTTATCTCCGGCGGTGCCGCACTGATCTGGTTCTACCTGAAGAATAAACTAAAGCCAGCTTACGCACTGGCTGGCCTGACACTTATTTTCCTCATTGACCAGGTTCCGGTGGATGCAAGATTCCTGGGGAGTTCCGGTTTCGAGACAAAAAGGGCCTCTGCCGCTTCATTTGCGCCAACACCAGCCGACAAGGTGATACTTGATGACCCGGGTGAGCACCGGGTGCTTAACCTGACCGTATCAGTATTCAATGATGCTTCAACATCATACTATCACCAGTCAATAGGAGGCTACAGCGGAGCAAAGATGAAGAGGTACCAGGAACTGATTGAATCCGGCCTTACGGAGGACATCAACTCGCTGATAACCAGCCTCAGGACCGCATCATCAATGGAGGAAGCAGAGGGTGTACTGAAGAACCTCGGTACCCTTAATATGCTTAATACCAAATACATAATCCTGGATCCCAACTCCGCTCCCCTGGTCAACAGGTATGCTGCCGGCAATGCATGGCTGGTCAACAGGGTAACCCTCGTTGAAAATGC
>JAKAXP010000354.1 GCA_021816545.1 Bacteroidota bacterium | reverse complement strand
GGGCAGGTGTTCATCACTGACACCCAGCAGGACCGCATACACCGTATCCTTGACAACACCGGGGTTGATTTCCGGCTGTACCGGATCGGGAAGAAGGGGATTGAGGAAGAGATCACAAACGGAGCCAGGTAAACCATGCGCAGGAACAAGACAATAACCCTGGGAGAGGCTCTCAACGACCTGATAAAGGAGTACAAGCTTGCCTCCGGACTTAAGGAGGCAGCTGTCCTGAACATCTGGGAAAGCGTGGCCGGAAAGGTTATAACGGCACGCACAAAAAGGACCTACCTAAAGGACGGAGTACTGCACATCTACCTGACTTCATCGGTTGTAAGAAATGAGCTGATGATGCTCCGAGATGCTCTTAAGAGCCAGATAAACAGCAGGGCTGGAGAGGAAGCCGTCAGGGAGATTGTCCTTCACTGAGAGCTACGGATGATCAGTATCTTCCTGGTCAGGAACCGCGGCCGGATGTTTCATCCCGGCTACATGTAAAACTGAAGGAACTTCACATATTTCACGGATCTTCCGGACTAAATTAACTTCGAGGAGTCAGATTACAGAATAGTCATTCCCCTTTATTCTGATCTTGCAAATGTGACCCTTCGAGGAGCTGAAATTGAATTCCATCCCTTCATACCAGAGGGTGATGATCTCACCTGCAAGCATAATATTCACCTCCGCACCAGGATCATTATGGATGATGGCATCAGCCATCAGAAATACCTTCTCGGCACCGTCACCACGTCCGAAGTTCCATACCTCATCCGGCTGGGCCAACCTGCCGGAGTCATAAATTGAATCGTTTGTCAGCCCGCTGATTATGCCGTAAATCTCTTCAGCGCTTTTTCCTTCAAGTGCCGCATGGCACACAGGGTTCCTCTCAATTGCTGCCTTCACAAACGGTCTCCAGTCGGTCAAAGCCATGTCCCTGAAGGCATACAGCGAAAGAAGCGCCATCTCAGAAACACCTGAAAGATCACGCATATGCCTGATAATTTCATCACGACTGTCATTTACTGAAATCTGCGGGTAAATTTCCGGCACGAATTTTCTGTCAGCAGAAGGGAGCCGAGGCTCGGTGATTATGAATTCCTTTAAATCGGCAAACATCCTCTTTACACAGTCAATGTGCTCAGTGGGGAAGTTCTTCGTGAACTCATCCTCAATCACATGCAGGTCAGAGTCTTTATGTTTCTTGATAAATTCCTCGACCTCATTCAGCATAACCTTTCCCGGAACAGGATCATACTGGAACTCCTCGCTGTCGACCTCGGCGAGCAGTTTGTCGCGCGTCTCCTCATTCATGCTGGCTTTGAGGGAGTGCTCATACTCGAACAGCTTTTCGAGGGGGATGTAGTGGCTTGTCCCGGTACGGAGGTAATGGTACTGGAAGAGGCATTTGTATTCCGATTTGAATCTCAGGAAGTTTATGAATATTGCAGGGGTCAGGTTTGACCTGATGAAGTTTCTGAGTTTCCCTGAGAATTCGATATAAGCGTCCCTGTCAATGGTTGCCATGTCATAAACTGTGTGGATATGGCCTGTAATGTGGGAGACAATTGTCACCTTTTCATTTTCAAGTGCCCTTCTGGCCTTACCTGAAAGGGAAGTGCCGTTAAACCACATGTTTTTTGTCATGATCCTCCTGTTGTTTGTCAGGAGTCCATCCTTTTCGTCTATGAAGTTCTGCGAGTGGAGAGGGGTAGCCATCATGAATATCTTCTCCAGCGGTATTCCTCCGACAATGAACATAGCAGCGGCATAGAGGGCTGCCAGGCTGACGCATTCACCTGCACCGGTTGTGTAATGTTCCTTGTACCTGAAGGCGGTCATTGCCTCCACAGTTTCAGTCTTCCAGTAGGGGATAGCCGATGTATCGTATTTGTCAAGGCCGAAATGGCGCCTGATGTCAATGCTGAAATAGTATTTGTCACCTTCGTAACCGAAGAGGGCATTTGACTGCTTCAGCAGTTCAGTATCAAAGAAATCGCTGAATCTTGCCAGTTCAGTCTCCTTGGTTGTCAGACCCCATGTCTCCAGGTCAAGGTTGAAGATATAATTGTCGATAATGAACTGCTTGATCCTGTTGGCTTTGCTGACAAAATTCTTCTTATGCATATCCCTGAACCAGGGATCGTCACGCCATTTCCAGATGACGGGTGACATTATGTTGGCCAGTACAAGAGGGTAGAAGAGATCAGGGAAAATAAATATCTCCATATCGGAGAGGGTATAAGCCGAAGAGTACTTTTCGAGGGTCTTCCTGTCCGAAAAGTCAGGTGAAAAAGGATTTGTCATTTCAATTTTTTACCAGAACAAGCAACTGTGATTTTTGTTTTTCAGAACATCTCGATGTCTGAAAAGAAGAAGGATGCCTCTTTGATGGCGTTTTCCGGTGAATCAGAGCCATGCACCGCATTCATTCTCACATCGGTTCCGAAGTCGGCGCGGATGGTTCCCGGCGCGGCCTTTGCAGGGTCAGTGGTTCCGATCAGCCGACGGAACTCTTCGACGGCGTCTTCGTGCCTGAGCACCATTACGATTACAGGTCCTGAAGACATGAACTCTACCAGTCCCGGATAGAACGGTCTGTCACGGTGAACAGCATAAAACCCTTCTGCCTGGGGCCGCGTCATATGAAGCATCTTAAGTGCTGAGAGGGTGAAGCCGGCATCAGCTATCCGGCAAAGTATCCTTGCAGCTTTGCCCGAGCAGATCGGAA
>JAKAXP010000353.1 GCA_021816545.1 Bacteroidota bacterium | reverse complement strand
ATAAGCTATGCCCACCAGAAAGGGGTTAAGGTAATGCTTACCGTGACAAACTTCGGCTCCGAGCGGAACACAAAGATCCTTACTGACACGGTCAAACAGTGGACCCTCATCAACACTGTAATCTCCCAGCTTAAGCTGCGCAACGGTGACGGCGTCAACTTTGACTTTGAGACAGTGCCCGCAGCGATGAAGACCAACATGGTCAGCTTCTGCAAACGTGCAGTGCGTGGTATCAGGGCAGAGCTGCCGCAGGCGGAAGTGTCACTGGCCGCTCCTGCTGTCAACTGGTCGGACGGCTGGGACCTGACCTCCCTTGCCGGAATATGCGACTACCTTATAATGATGGGGTACAATTACTATTGGGGCGGATCAAAAAATGCCGGACCCGTTGCACCCCTTGCCGGCGAAACCTACAACGTAACAAAAAGCATTGACGAGGATTATATCGGCGACGGTGTACCTCAGTCGAAGCTGCTCCTTGGGATGCCATGGTACGGCTATGACTGGCCTGTGGAAAGCAGCGTAAGAAAGTCAGCAACAACCGGTACAGGCACTTCAAGAACCTACATCGCCACCCTGCCGCTTGTCAGCAGCCACGGCAAGACTTTCGACAGCTCCACCAGTGTTCCGTGGATGAGCTACCAGAGCGGAACGCAGTGGAGGCAGATGTGGTTTGAGGACAGCCTGAGCCTTCTGATGAAAGCCGACTTTGCAAAAAAAAGGAACCTGGCAGGAATAGGTATCTGGGCACTGAGTTATGAGGCAGGCAGGCCTGAACTGTGGAACGGAATCAAAGCGGTAATTGCCGGCACGGTATCATCTGACGAAATCCCTGTTCTGCCGGATACCGATGGTGACAGGATCATCAGCATCACGCCGGTGCCGGTATCAGAAAGGGCAAGGGTAACTTGCCACATTTCAAAACCCGGAAAGATAAACCTGTCAGTATTTGATGCCGGCGGCCGGCTGGTTGAGGTGATTGCCGACGGACCGGCCATCACCGGAACAATGGAAGAGACAATCGATGCGGGCGGCTTTGCCCCGGGAATATACTTCTGCGTATTGACCTCACCAGGCGGAAGGCATTCGGTGAAATTCTCAGTGGCAGGGAATAACTGACTGCGTTGAAATTACGGCGTTTAAATCCCCCGGGGTGAAATTCAAGGCTGTCAGAAAAGATTAACTTTATAAGCAATGAAAAAGACAATTATCGTAATGGTCCTGGTCATAGCTGTTCAGACGCTGAACGGGCAGATGCAGGAGGCAGTTGAACGTGTTGCAAAGGAATATGGCCTGATGGGACTCTCAGTTGTGGCAGTGTGCAACGGGGAGATTGCCGGTGACTGGTACACAGGCCTGAGGGATTTCGACAGAAATCTTCCGGTTGATGAGAATACGAAATACCGTATCGCTTCCATCTCGAAGTTCGTCATGACCACTGCCATGATGAAGCTCTGTGACCAGAAGAGGATTGACCTTGATGCCGATGCGGGTGATTACCTGGGATTCAGACTCAGAAACCCCAACCATCCGGACACTCCCATTACGGTCAGGATGCTGCTTCTTCACAACGGTTCACTGAATGAGGGTTCCGGTTACGACGGTTTCCTCACCGACACCTACAACAATGTGAGCAATCCTCCTTCATTCAGCGAGCTTTTTACTCCGGGAGGAAAATATTATACAGATGATATGTGGCGTAAAGAGGCGCCCGGAGAATACTACACATACGTCAATGCAAACTTCGGGCTGGCCGGGACAATAATAGAAAGGATCACGGGACAGCGGTTTGAGGAATTCATACAACAGAACCTGTTCATCCCGCTCGGCATCTCCGGGTCATACATTCCTGAAGGGGTCACCGATATAAATAACCTGGCGGTGATCTATCGCATGGAGGAAGGAAAATGGAAACCGCAGACTGACAATTTCAGGGGTGTGATGTCTTCACCGCGTGATTTTTCAGGGTATGTCACAGGCACTAATGCAGCTGTCTTCTCCCCGCAGGGCGGCCTTCGGATTTCAGCCGCGGAACTGACACGGATCATGATGCTGCACATGAACAACGGGAAATACAACGGGCAGCGTATCATATCAAGAAAGAGCATCAGGATGATGCAGAGCAACCAGTGGACAAACCGCGGGAGTAACGGCGAGGAAGAAAGCGTAAGGTCGGGCAACCGCGGTCTGAGCGTCCAGATACTGCCGGAGAGGCTCGCAGGCAGTTTGCTTCCTGAACGATCCCATATGCTTGGCCACTCCGGCTCAGCGTATGGGCTGATATCTGATTTCTATTTTGATCAGAAGGGAAAATACGGTTTCATATTTATAACAAACGGAATGGAGGGAGATCCGAAGAACGGGCCTTCAGGGTCGTTCTACACATTTGAGGAAGCGATGATAAAGGTGCTTCGCGATAACGGCCTCCTGCCGTGCAAAGGAAAAAAGAGATGAATGCAGAACTGATCACAGCTGTTGCAATCGGGATCGGCCTGGCCGCGAGCGCCGGGTTCAGGGTGTTTGTCCCCATGCTGGTTGCCGCCATCGCGGCCAAAGCCGGTATCCTGCCGCTGAATGAGAGCTTTCAGTGGCTTTCGTCATGGACATCAATCGCCATCCTGGGTACGGCTACCATTGTTGAGATACTGGCATACTACATCCCGGTGGTTGACAACCTTCTTGACACTGTTGCCACACCGCTTGCAGTGGTTGCCGGCACCCTGCTC